>NZ_LHSJ01000190.1:9093-13478 GCF_001270295.1 Achromobacter sp. DMS1
CACCGACCGCCGCGCGCGGTCCCGCGCAGCGCGACTCCGGCCGGCGCCATGGCGGTGCTGCTGCTCGGGTCGGCCGCGCAGGCGCCATGGCGGTGCTGCTGCTCGGGTCGGCCGCGCAGGCCGAAGACGCCGACACCCGCCGCGCCGGCGCACCCGCCGCGCTTGCGCCCATCACTGTCTCGGCCAACCCCCTGGGGCTGGACCTGAACAGCACCGCACAGCCCGCTTCCGTACTCGAAGGCAGCGAACTGGTCGAAAAGCGCGCCGGCACCCTCGGCGACACGCTGGACGGGCTGCCCGGCGTGCATAGCGACACCTTCGGCGCGGGCGCCAGCCGCCCGGTCATCCGGGGCCAGACCGCGCCGCGTGTCAAGGTGCTGTCCGACGGCTCCGAGCTCATGGACGCCTCGGCCATTTCGCCCGACCATGCCGTCACCACCGAACCGCTGCTGGCCGAACGCATCGAGGTGCTGCGCGGGCCGGCCGCGCTGCTCTACGGCGGCGGGGCCATCGGCGGCGTGGTCAACGTGGTCGACCGCAAGATTCCCACCTATGTGCCCGAAAAAGGCATCGAGGCCGAAGCGGAGATCCGCGGCGCCACCGGCACCCGCGAGCGCGCCGGGGCGGTTGGCGTCACGGCGGGGCAGGACGCTTTCGCGGTGCGCGTGGAGGGCATGAAGCGCCGCACCAGCGACTACGACGTGCCCCATTGGCCGGGCGGCAAGCTGGAAGGCTCCTACAGCGAATCCACCCAGGGGTCGGTGGGCATGTCCTGGGTGGCGCCGCGCGGCTACGTGGGCGTGGCCTTCACCCATCTCGAAAGCGAATACGGCCTGCCGGGCCACAACCACGAGTACGAAAGCTGCCATCCGCACGGCACGCACCTGCATTGCGGCGGCCACGGCCACGACGAGCACGAGCACCACGATCACCACGGCCACGAGGAAGGCCATGGCGTGCCCTACGTGAAGCTGCGCAGCAACCGCACCGACCTGCGCGCCGAATACGCCGACCCGTTCGCCGGTTTCGAGAAGATCCGCCTGCGCGGCGGCTACACCGACTACCAGCACAAGGAGATCGAAGGCGGCGAGGTCGGCACGCGCTTCAAGAACCGCGGCTACGATCTGCGCCTGGAGCTGCAGCACAAGTCCGTGGCGGGCTGGCGCGGCGTTGTCGGCATGCAGACTTCGTACAGCGACTTCCGCGCCGACGGCGAGGAGGCTTTCCTGCCGCGCAGCAAGACGCGCGCGCACGGCGTTTTCCTGCTCGAAGAGTACAAGCTCGACGACTGGCGTTTCGAGCTCGGCGCCCGACAGGACTGGCAGCGCGTGTCTCCCGAAGGCGGCCAGCGGCGCAGCAGCCTGTCGGGCGCTTCGCTGTCGGCGGCGGCCATCTGGAACTTCGCGCCCCAGTACTCGGTGGCGCTGTCGCTGTCGCGCTCGCAGCGCCTGCCCACGGCGCAGGAGCTCTACGCGCGCGGCGTGCACCTGGCCACCAACACCTACGAGATCGGCGATCCCGGCCTGGGCCGCGAAACCTCCCGCAACATCGACCTGACGCTGCGCAAGCATGCGGGCGACACCACCTTCAGCGCCAGCGTGTTCCACAACCGCGTGAAGAACTACATCTACGCCGACACGCTGGACCGCTACGAAGACTTCCGCCTCATCCAGTACGCCCAGCGCGATGCCGAGTTCACCGGGGTCGAAGGCGAGCTGCGCCACCAGTTCACCCCCGTGTTCTCGGCCGCGCTGTTCGGCGACTACGTGCGCGGCCGCCTGACGGGCGGGGAGGGCGACCTGCCGCGCATTCCGGCCGCCCGCGCCGGCCTGCGCGGCAACGTGAAGTGGGACGCCTGGTCCGGCAGCATCGAATACGCCCGCGTGTTCTCGCAGAAAGACATCGCCGCCTACGAAGACCGCACGCCCGGCTACAACATGGTGAACGCCGTGGTGGCCTATCGCGGCAAGGCGGGCGCAACGGGATATGAGGTCTATCTGCGCGGCACCAACCTGCTGAACCGGCTGGCGTACAACCATGCGTCGTTCATTTCGTCGGTGGCGCCGCTGCCGGGCCGCAGCGTGCTGCTGGGCATGCGTCTCACATACTGAGCCCGAGCGCGAAGCCGGTGTTTGCCGCTATGCTTGATGGCGTCACACACCTTCGCCGGAGTCCGCCATGCTGAAGTTCGCCGCCAACCTGTCCATGCTGTACCCGGAGCACGCGTTCCTGGACCGGTACGCGGCCGCCGCCGCCGACGGTTTCGAGGGCGTGGAATGCATGTTTCCCTACGAGGCGCCCGCGGCTTTCGTGCGGGAGCGCCTGGAGGCCAACGGCCTGAAACAGGTGCTCTTCAATGCGCCGGCCGGGGTGGCCGCGCGCGGCGAGCGGGGGCTGGCGGCCCTGCCCGGCCGCAATCGGAGTTCCGGGCCGGCATCGACCAGGCCCTGGCCTACGCCACCGCCCTGTCGTGCCCCCGCGTGCACGTCATGGCGGGGCTGGCGGGCCCCGACGACTCGCGCGCCGCCATGCGCGACTGCTATCTCGAAAACCTGGCCTGGGCCGCCGCCCAGGCGGCCTCGGCCTGCGTCACGGTGCTGATCGAGCCCATCAATACGCGCGACATCCCGGGCTATTTCCTGAACCGCCAGCAGGACGCGCACGCCATCGTGCAGGAAGTCGGCGCGCCGAACCTCAAGGTGCAGATGGACCTGTACCACTGCCAGATCGTCGAAGGCGATGTCACGACGCGGCTGCGCGAATACCTGCCCACGGGCCGGGTGGGCCACCTGCAGATCGCCGGCGTGCCGCTGCGCCAGGAGCCCGACCGAGGCGAACTCGACTACGGCTGGATTTTCGGCGTGCTGCGCGAACTCGAATACAGCGGCTGGATAGGCTGCGAATACCGACCCGCGGACAGCACCACGGCGGGCCTGCGCTGGCTGCGGGCCGCGCGCGGCTGAACCCCGCGCAGGCCGGCCGCCCTGTTATTTTCGGGTCTGGCGCCGCGCCGTGGCCGCGCAGCCGGCCGAGGCCGCGATGATGCCGCCGATGGCCAGCCACTGCGTGGACGACAGGTGCTCGTGCAGCACGACCACGCCAGCCAGCGCGCCCATCGCGGGCTCCATGCTCAACAGCACGCCGAAGGTCTTCTTGGGCAGCCGCTTCAGCGCGATCATTTCCAGCGAATAGGGCAAGGCGCTGGAAAGCACGCCCACGCCGATGCCGGCCAGCAGCAGGCCGGGGTCGAGCAGCGCCGCGCCGCGTGCGCCGCGCCCACCGGCATGGCCACCAGCGCCGCGGCCGTCAGGCCCAGCGAGGTTGCCTGGCCGCCATGCACATTGCCCGCGATCTTGCCGAAGACGATATACAGCGCCCAGCACACCGCCGCGCCCAGGGCATAGGCAATGCCCACCGGGTCCAGGCCATGGGCGGATTGCCCGGTGGGCACGAGCAGCACCAGCCCCGCCGCCGCGCAGGCGATCCACACGAAGTCGATGGCGCGCCGCGACATGGCGACGGCCAGCGTCAGCGGCCCGGTGAACTCGATGGCGATCGCCACGCCCAGCGGCAGCGTGCGCAGGGCCATGTAGAAGCTCAGGTTCATACAGGCCAGGGTCACGCCGTACACCGCGATCTTGGCGGCGTCGCGGCGCTTCAGTGGAAAGCGCCACGGCCGCCAGAACGCCAGCAAGATGACTGCGCCCACCAGGATGCGATAGGCCGTGGTGCCTTGCGCGCCCACCTGCGGAAACAGCGACTTGGCGAACGAGGTGCCCACGCACAGCGAAGCCATGGCGCCGATCAGCGACAGGACGGGCAGCAGGACGGAGGAATCGGCGGGATTTCCTGGCTTGAGGGTGGCGGTGGTCATTGCGGCGGTTCAGCGTATGCGGACGGGATGCCGGGAGGCGAAGCGAGAGCGTGTTTCCGCCCCGTCGCGCCCGAAGGCCTCCAGTGTACGCAAACCGGCCGCGGAGATGCGGGAAAACCCGGGACCGGCTCCTGGCGGCATCCCGCCCGCCGCATTCCGGCTCAATAGAGATTGCGCTTGTAGTCTTCCTCCAGCCCTTTGCGCATCAGTCCGGGCACGGAAACCATTCCGCGCGCCAGCGCCGCCCGCCATCCCCCCCGCCGCGATTGAGCTTCACGTGGGCCGCGAAAACGGCGGCCGGGTCGTGCCAGGCCTCCAGCCGTCATTGATGGCACGTTGTCCATCAACATTCGCAAGCACAGCAGCCTGGTCAAGACGCTCGACGAGCTGCAGGCCGAAGGCGCGTTCGAGAAGTGGGTGGACGTCAGCGGCGGCGGCGATCACGCAGCGGCGGCGGTGACCCCTCAAGATCGGAAGCTGCTCGAGCTCAAGCAGCAACGGCGCATGCGCG
>NZ_LHSJ01000191.1:0-8081 GCF_001270295.1 Achromobacter sp. DMS1
GATGGTTTCGGGGTGGCGCGCGGTGCCGTACTCGTCCTGCGCGCCGTGCAGGGCGAGCACGGGGCAGGTCACGCCGGGCAGCGTGGCGCGCAGGCTCCAGTCCGCGAACGCGTCGGCTGTCCAGGTTTCGGTCCAGGCTTGCAGCACCCAGCGGGCTTTGTCGCCGTGGTAGCGGCGCAGGCGGTCGAGCTGGGCAGGGTCGCGGAACGCGATGCGCGCCTGGGCCACGCCGTCGCGCGTGTAGTCTTCCACGAAGGCCTGGGCGGATTCGGTGATGAGCGCGCGGCAGCCGTCCGCGTGGCGCGCGGCGCAGGCGACCGCCATGCCGCCGCCCACGCTGTGGCCCATGAGCACGAAGGACTCCAGCTCCAGTTGCGCGCGCAGCGCGGCGAAGCCCTGCTCGGCTTCCAGCGTGACGAAGGCCGGATCCAGCGGGCCGGGGTGAGGGTCCGAGCGGCCGAAACCCAGGCGGTCGTAGGCGATGACCCGCCGGCCCAGGGTGCGCGCCAGGGCTTCGGGAAAGCCCCGCCACAGCGCCACGCAGCCCAGGGAGTCGTGCAGCAGCACCACCGGCGGCAGGACGTCCCGGGCGGGCAGCCACTGGCGGGCGTACAGCCGCCCCTGCCCGGTTTCTATCCATACGTCGCGCGCTTCGATGGGAGCCGCGCCCTCAGCCTGCGTGCTGCCTTGCCCTTGCATGGTGTTCCTTTCTGGATGGCGGAGATCCCCGCGGCCGGGCCTGCCGTCCGGCGGCGGGAGCGAAAGGCGCATTGTCCGCCACGCGGGCGGGCCTTGTCATCCGCCGGCCGCCGCTTTCAGCCCCAAGCAAAGCGCGCGGGGTTAAGGTAGCGCTTTTCCCGTCTTTCTCTCACCACGGAGCTGAACTTGAAAACCCGCAAACTCGGCCGCACCGGGCTGGACGTGAGCCTGATCGGCCTGGGCACCATGACCTGGGGCGAGCAGAACACCGAAGCCGAAGCCCACCAGCAGCTCGACTACGCGCTGGAGCGCGGCGTCACCCTGATCGACACGGCGGAGATGTACCCCGTGCCGCCCATGGCGCAGACGCAGGGCCTGACCGAGACTTACATCGGCACCTGGCTCGCCAGGACCGGCCGCCGCCGGGAGATCGTGCTGGCGAGCAAGGTGGCCGGTCCGGTGCGCGACCCCAAGCGGCCCGGCCACATCCGCGACGGCAAGACCTTCCTCGACCGCAAGAACCTCACTGCCGCCCTGGATGCCAGCCTCAAGCGCCTGCAGACCGACTATCTCGACCTCTACCAGCTACACTGGCCCGACCGCACCACGGCCACTTTCGGCAAGCTGTCCTATCCCTGGGTGAAGGACGAGCACACCGTGCCCGTCGAGGAAACCCTGGATGTGCTCGATGGCTTCGTGCGGGCGGGCAAGGTGCGCTACGTGGGCGTGTCCAACGAGACGCCCTGGGGCGTGGCGCAGTTCCTGCGGCATGCCGAGGCGCGCGGCCTGCCGCGCATCGCCTCCATCCAGAACGCTTACAACCTGCTCAACCGGGTGTATGAAATCGGCCTGTCGGAATTCAGCCACCACGAAGACGTGAGCCTGCTCGCCTATTCGCCGCTGGCCATGGGCGTGCTTTGCGGCAAGTACCTGGACGGCGCGCGCCCCGAGGGCGCCCGGCTGACGCGCTACACGCGCTTTACCCGCTACAGCAATCCGCAGGCCGAGGCGGCGGCCCGCGAATATGTGGCCCTGGCGCGCGAGCACGGACTCGCGCCCGCGCAGATGGCGCTGGCCTGGGTCAACCAGCAGCCTTTTGTCGCCAGCAACCTGATCGGCGCCACGACCATGGCGCAATTGAAGGAAAACATCGACAGCGTCGACATCACGCTGCCGCCGGAACTGCTGCAGGCCATCGACGACATCCACCGCAGGCATCCCAATCCCGCGCCTTGAGGCGAGGCGCGCCGTCCGGCCGGCGGCGCTCCGGCGGCCGGACGCCGGGGCCCGCGACAGGTCCGGCCACCGGAATTATTTTGGTAATGATTCATATTTGTATTAAAAATCTGACTTTTTCCAACCCGCTTTTTCTTTGGAGAAATGTCTTGGCAGATCGTGCCCATTCCTTGCCCGCCCGCGCCCGGGCGCGCGGCGTCCGGCTCCTTCCCGCCGCGCTGCCCCTGGCCCTGGGGCTGGCTTTTCCCGCTGCCGCCCAGCAGGCCGCGCAGCCCGACGGCCCGGTTGCGCAACTGCCCGCCGTGACGGTCAAGGCCAGCGCGGTGGATGACACGCTCCAGCACCTGGAGGCGCCCGTGAATACCGGCGCCCTGGGCAGCCGCAGCCAGCTCGAGACGCCTTTTTCTAGCGCCGTGGTCAACGCGGCGGACCTCGAGAACCGCCAGGTCTCCAAGCTGGGCGATGTGTTCGCGCTGGACGCCTCGGTGTCGGACAACGGCTCGTCCAGCGGGGCCTGGGCCAGCTACCTCACCGTGCGCGGGCTGCCGCTGGATTGGCAGAACTCCTATCGCATCGACGGCAAGCCCTTTCCCAGCTACGTGGTCACGCTGCCCTACGAACAATTCGAGCAGATCGACCTGCTCAAAGGCGCGTCCGGCTTCATGTACGGCTTCGGTTCGCCCGGCGGGATGCTCAACTACGTCACCAAGCGTCCCACCGACGAGCCCGTGCGCAGCATCGACTTCGGCTATCTTTCCAAGGGCCTGCTGCGCGAGCATGTGGACCTGGGCGGCCGCGCGGGGCAGGACGGCGCGCTGGGCTACCGCCTGAACGCCACCCACGAGGAAGGCAATACCTACAACAGCGGCTCGCTCTACCGGGATTCGGTGTCCCTGGCCCTGGATGCGCGCCTCACCGACCGCCTCGTCTGGGATTTCCAGTCGCTCTACCAGGACCGCAAGGCCATCGGCCAGGATCCCACCATCTATGCCGGCACGCTGCCCGACGGGGCCGGGCTGCCGTCTCCGGTGCGGGCCGACGACAATCGCCTGGTGGGCGAGGGCACCTACGCCGACACCCGTTTCCGCTTCTATTCCACCGGCCTGAAGTTCCGTCTCGACGACCGCTGGACGCTCAGCACCGACTACAGCTACAGCTCCACGCGCACCCGCCGCAACGAGTCGGTGCTGATGCTGCGGAACAGCGCCGGCGACTACGACGACTATCGTTCGGACTACGGCGAAGCCTATGGCTACAACCAGTGGCGGGCCATGGCCGAGGGCCGTTTCGCCACCGGCCCGCTGCGGCACCACGTGGTGCTGGGCGCATCCTGGGAGAAGCGCAAGAACGACTACAGCGCCAACGGTGTGTACGAGCCGAAGGGAACCGGCAATCTCCACGACCCGAACCGCAACGTCTACGACAGCGAAGGCAGCCTGGACCTGTACCGCGCGGCGGAAATCACGCAGAAGGCCGTGTTCGCCAGCGACACCCTGGACCTGGGCCGCGGCTGGTCGCTGCTGGGCGGCCTGCGCTACACCGATTACGAGCAGCGCGGCTTCGACGCCACCGGCGCGCAGTCGTCGAAATACGACAAGAGCGGCGTGCTCACGCCCACCGTCGCGCTCATGTACAACGTCACGCCGCAGACCATGGTGTATGCCAGCTACATCGAGTCGCTGGAGCCTGGCTCGTCCGTGGGGCCGCTTTACGAAAACGATGGCGAGCTGCTCGATCCGCTCAAGAGCCGGCAATACGAACTCGGCGTGAAGACCAGCCACGAAGACTGGGCCGCCACCGCGGCGCTGTTCCGCATCGAGAAGAAAGCCGAGTACGCCAACGCCGCCAACGAGCTGGTGCAAGACGGCAAGTCCGTCTACCAGGGCCTGGAACTGGGCGCCTCGGCCCGCGTGGCGCGCGACTGGACCGTGGGCGGCAGCCTCATGCTGCTCGATTCCGAGTACCGGAAAGGGGCCGGCAACGTCGGCAACCGCGTGGCCGGCGCGCCGAAGTTCGTGGCGGCGGCCCAGGCCGCCTACGCGGTGCCGGGCGTGCCGGGCCTGAAGCTGCGGGCGGACGTGAAGTACACGGGAGCCACCATGCTGCTCGCTTCCAACGACGTCGAGGTCGGCGGCTACGCCATCGTCAACGTCGGCGCCACCTACGACACGCGCATCTACGGCTACGAAACCACCTTCCGCGCCGGCATCAACAACCTGGCGGACAAACGCTATTGGCTGTACCAGTCGGAAGGCTACGTCAAGGCGGGGGATCCGCGCACCTACGGCCTGAGCGCCAGCCTGAAATTCTGAGGCGGGCGATGCGTCAGACTTCCCACACCTTGCCGGGCGCGTAGTCGCCCTGCTCGCCTTTCTTGGCATAGCCGAGCGGGTTGGCCACGACCCGGCAGCCGTTCCGGACGTAGTCCTGGGCGCAATGCAGGTGCCCGTGCATCCAGCAGTCGGCCAGCGGCAGCAGGTCGTCCAGCGCATTGCAGAAACCGGCGGTGCCCGGCGTGACGCCGTAGCGCGGATCGGCGCTGGCCAGGGTCGGGGCGAAGTGGGTGACGACCACGGTGCGGCCGGCGTGCGGGGCGCGCAGCGCGCGGGCCAGCCATTCCTGGCAGGCCAACCCCTCCTCGCGCATCTGCTCGGCCATGAACGGCGCGCCATGGCGGCGCATCTCCGCCTTGGCCAGGTAGAAATCGGCCGCGCGGAAAGCCTTGCCGCGCTTGTTCAGCACGGCGGTCAGCGTGTCGCCGGGCGCGGCCAGCGCGTCGAAGTCCGTCCACAGCGTGGTGCCCACCAGCCGCACCCCGTCCAGCACCAGGACTTCGCGCTCCAGCCAATGGATGTCCAGCGCCTGGCAAAGCTCGCGCAGGCGCGCATGGGTTTCGTCGAAGTCGCGGTTGTCGTATTCGTGGTTGCCCGGCACATAGACCACCGGCGTGGGCCAGCCCCGGCGGGGCGAGTAGCGGCCCAGGCCGAAATCGTCTTCCTGGAGGCGGCTGCCGCTGCGGTAGGAGCCGATGTCGCCCGCCAGCACCAGCAGGTCTGCCCCGGGCGCGGGGCGGGCCTGGAAAGTGGGATCGGTTTCGAGATGCAGGTCCGAGAGTAGCTGGATTTTCATGGGGAACGGCGACAAGGGGCAGGCCATTATCTTAGCGTCGCGCCCGGCGCGGTTAAGGATGGAAGCAAACGGCATGGTACGGTTGCTGCGCGCGCCGGCCGATTCTTCTATGGTGTCGGTGTTCCATTGCGCCGCGCGCGCAATTTCCCGGCGACAGGAGAAACATCGATGCGGCATGCGACAGCGGGCGTTGTTCTGGCGGGGCTGGCCCTGGCGGCGGGCGCCCAGGCGCAGGGCCTGAACTGCGCCGACCCGGCAACCCAGACCGACATGAATCTCTGCGCCGACCAGGCTTACCGCAAGTCGGACGCGGAGCTGAACGCGGCCTACAAATCGCTGGTGGCGCGGCTGCACAAAGACAGACAGGCGGAGTCGCGGCTCAATACCGCGCAGCGCGCCTGGCTGGCGTTCCGCGACGCGGAATGCGCGTTCGCGGCGGGCGGCGTGCAGGAAGGCAGCGCCTATCCCATGGCCCAGGCCCGATGCCTGGACCGGCTGACGCGCGACCGCACGCGCGCGCTGCGCGATTACCTCGAGTGCGGCGCAGGCGACCTGGACTGTCCGGCGCCGGCGGACTGACGGCGCCGGGGCCTTTGCGGGCGCCGCTTCTACGGAAAAATGCCGCTCGTGACGCAGAACGCGACCAGCTCCTGGTCGGTCTGCACGTTGAGCTTGCGCATGGCCGAGATCTTCTGGCCGCTGACGGTCTTGATGCTGCGCTTCAGGCTCTCGGCCACCTGCATCATGGATTCGCCGCGCACGAAGTGCCGCAGCACCTCGTATTCCTTGGGCGACAGGCTGTTGATGCGTTCGCCGATGAACTTGTTGCGCGCGTCGATGGCGCCGTCGCGCTGGAAGCCGGGCGGGTAGTAGCGGCGGCCGGCCTGCAGCGTATGCAGGGCGGCGGAAATCTCGTTGAGGTTGTGGCGCTTGAGCACCACGGCGGACACGCCGGCGTCGTAGAGGGCCGAGATGATCATGGGGTTGGACACCATGGTCAGCACCACCACGCGCGGAACCGGAAAGTGCCGCCGCAGGTACTTGACCAGGCGGATGCCGTCGCCGTAGGTTTCGTCGCCCGGCATGGAGTAGTCGGTGATGATCACGTGCGCGGGGTGGCGGCGCAGGTGCTCGACCAGGGCCGTGGGACTGTCGAGCGTGGCGGTGACCTCGAAGCTGAAGTCCTTCTCCAGCAGGTCCCGCATGCCCATCAGCACCAGCGGATGATCATCGGCAAGGACGATGCGGAGTCGGGTCATGGGTGGGCGGTCGATCGAAAGCTGTGATTTTGCGTTGCCGCCGCCGAGGTGGGCGTTAGGACTTATCTGAACGTTTGCTTCTGAAATCTGATTCCCGTTCAGCCCTTGTCTAATGGGCACGGACGCCGTTGCCACCGGCCTGCCGCGGCCCGGCTTGTTCTGCGGTTGATCCGATTTTTTCCCTGAATTTGCGGGTAAATAGCCAAAAAATGTCTGAAATTGAACTAAAATCCGGTTCGGGAACCCCACCTCGGCTATGCCAAACGTGTGGTTCCTTTTTCTTTTTCCACACCATTCAGGAGTTCAACGGATGAAAAAGACGCTGCTCGCAGCCGCCATGCTGACCGCATTCGCAGGCACCGCTCAGGCAGAAACGTCAGTCACTCTCTATGGTGTCATCGACACCGGCATTGGCTACAACAAGATCAAGGGCGACGGATACGACGGCAGCAAGCTGGGCATGATCAACGGCATCCAGGCCGGCTCGCGCTGGGGCCTGCGCGGCTCCGAAGACCTGGGCGACGGCCTGCGCGCCGTGTTCAAGCTGGAAAGCGGCTTCGATTCGGGCAACGGCGGCCGCGGCCAGAGCGGGCGCCTGTTCGGCCGCCAGGCCACCATCGGGTTCGCCAACGACGCCTGGGGCTCGCTGGAGTTCGGCCGCCAGGCCACCGTGGGGTCCAACTACCTCGCCGACATCGATCCGTTCTACACCAGCTACACGCAGGCCAACCTGGGCCTGGGCTTCAGCGCCGCCAACACCATGCGCTGGGACAACATGGTCATGTACCGCACGCCCAACGTGAATGGCTTCGAGCTGGGCGTGGGCTATTCGTTCAACGCGGACGACACCATCGGCGACCAGAGCGGCTTCGGCACCGCGGACAACACCCGCGGCATCACGGCCGGCCTGCGCTACCTGCGCGGCCCGCTGAACGTGACCCTCACCTACGACCAGCTCAACGGCTCGAACCGCGCCTCCATCGACCACAGCGCCACGCCGCGCCAGTACGCCGTGGGCCTGTCCTACGACTTCGAAGTGGTCAAGCTCGCCGCCGCCTACGGCCGCACCACCGACGGCTGGTTCGTTGGCCAGGACCTGCCCTCCGGCACGCCCTACAGCGACCAATTCGGCAGCAGCCGCTTCGTGGACGGTTTCCGGGCCAATGCCTACATGCTGGGCGCTACCCTGCCCATCGGCGGCGGCAGCAGCCTTTTCGCCTCCTGGCAGCGCGTGGATCCCAACAACGCCGACCTGACCGGCGGCGACGAAACCATGAACGTCTGGAGCCTGGGCTACACCTACGACCTGTCCAAGCGCACCAATCTGTACGCCTACGGTTCGTACGGCAAGGATTACGCCTTCATCGACGGGCTCAAGAGCACGGCCCTGGGCGTGGGCATCCGCCACACGTTCTGATCCGGCGCGCGCTTGCCGGCGCGCGGCCCGCATGGCGCGGGCCGCGCGGGTTCAGTTCCTGCGCGAACGGTTTTCCTCGCGCACGACGATGAGCGCGCCGATGATGACCATGAGCGCCAGCGCGTACCAGGTGATCGCGTAGCTGAGGTGGCTGTTGGGAAAGGCCAGCACGGTGAGGCCCGCGACGGGGGCCGAGGCCGGATCGCGCGGCGCGCCGGGCACCGCCTCGGCGTCGATGAAATAGGGCGCGACGTCGGCCAGCCCGCGCGCCGCCGCGATGGCGGGCAGGTCGCGCGTATACCAGAGGCCGGCGGCCGGATCGTTGTGGCGCAGGAAGGCGC
>NZ_LHSJ01000192.1:0-8063 GCF_001270295.1 Achromobacter sp. DMS1
GGCGGCGGCCGGCTCGCCCGCCGCCAGCACGTAGGGGCCGATTTCGATGCGGTCGCCTTCGCGCACCGGGGCTTCTTCCCAGGGCGCCAGGGCGCGGCCGTTGATGCTCACCGGCGACATGCCGCTCAGGTTGAGCAGCGCGCATTGTCCCTGGGCCACGCGCAGCGCCGCCTGCACGCGGCACAGGCCGTCGCCGGCCGGCAGCGCCAGGGTGTTCTGCGGCGCGGCCCCGATCGTGCCTCCCGGGCTGTCGAACAGGACGGACAGCGGCGTGAATCCGGGATGGCGGCTATGGCTCAGGGCGGTCAGTTTCATGGTGGGGGGCTCCAGCCGGGCGCGCCGCCGGCGGCGTCAGTGCGCGGCGCGCGCCTTGGCGAACACGGGGCCCCATTGCGGATGCCCGGCCTCGCTGGGCGACAGCGTGAAGGAAGGATCGATCTGCAGGATGCGCTCGAAGCCGTCCTGGCAGAGTTGCGTGTAATTGCTCATGCAGTAGCTGAAGGACTGCAGCTTCAGCGCCTCGATGCGCTCGGCGTCGGGCGCGCCAGCCAGCGTGTCCGAACGCGCCACGCGGCGGATGACTTCGCCATAGCGGCCGGCCGCGTAGTCGCTCTTGACCTGCGCCAGCTCGGCGGTTTCTTCGGCGGTGGCCGTGCGCTGCACCTTGCCGGGGACGGCGCAGCCGGCGGCCAGAATCATGACAAATGTCGCAGCGATGTATCGGAGGGGTTGGACCGGGATCATGGGAGGCTGAAACAGCTTTTCAGAGGGAAAAGACACAGGGGGTGCGCCGAATCATATCGGCACCGGGCGCTGAAATTACGTCTTTTCGTTTCTACACTGAATCAGAGTTGTTTTGAATGTGACAACCCGGTAAGAGCCGTAACGTCATCCTTGCATCACGGAAAAGTCATTTTTTTGCGGCCAAGATACGCGCTTCGCGAAATACAAGAATGGAGGGATCCATGCTCATGCGAGGCGCGACCTTGCACGCGTCCCTCGGGCGCCTGGCCCGCGCCGCCCTGGCGGCGGCCTCGGTCCTGGCGGTCGCAGGGTGCGCGTCCACCGCGCGTCAGGTGGCGGTGCCGTATGCCGTCGAGCTGACCGCGTCCAAGGACGTCAACCCCGATTCCAACGGCCGAGCGTCGCCGATACAGGTCACGATCTTCGAGCTGCGTTCGTCGAGCCAGTTCGAGAGCAAGGACTTCTTCACGCTGCTGGGCAATCCCCAGGCCGCGCTGGGCGCCGAGCTGCTGGATACCGAGCAGGTCATTCTCAAGCCCGGCGAAACCCGCGTCGTGCGCCGTCCCGGCAATGTCCAGGCGCGCGTGATCGGCGTGGTGGCCGGATACCGAGATCTCGAGCAGAGCGCGTGGCGGCGCACGGTGAATCTGCCCGAGCCGCAGAACACCAACATCTACAAGGTCTGGCAGTTCTCTCCGAGCGAAGAGCCGGTGCCCATCAAGGTGGACCGCAAGGGCCTGGAAGTCGTCAAGAAGGAGCGCGCCTGGTGGATGATCTTCTGAGAACCGCGACGCCGCGCGGCGTTTCTGGTGGGGCCTATGGCATCTAACAATAAAGTGGTCTGGTCGGAGGGCATGTTCCTGCGGCCGCAACATTTCCAGCAGTTCGAGCGCTATCTCGAGCACACGGCGCGCCTGCGCGCGCCCCAGTCGCATTTCTGGGGCTTCTACGAGCTGGCCTTCGACGAGGATGCGCTGGCCATCGGCAAGCTGGTGCTGAGGCAGGCGCAGGGCATCTTCCCCGACGGCACGCCGTTCCTGTTCCGGCACGCCGACGAGGCGCCGCCCGCGCTGGAAGTGCCGGCGACGCTGCGCGACGAACGCGTGATGCTGGCGCTGCCGCGCCTGCGCGAAGGCGCGTGCGACGTGCTCTACGAGGAAACGAACGCCGACCTCGCGCGCTATCTGGTGCACGAGGAAGAAGTGGCCGACAGCGGCGCGCTGGCGCTGGAGCCTGCCCTGCTGCAGCTGGGCCGTCCGCGCCTGCGGCTCATGCCCGAGAGCGAACTGGGCGACGACTGGGTGGGCCTGCCGGTGGCGCTGGTGCGCGAGCGCGGCGCCGACAACCGCGTGGCGCTGGACCCCGACTACATCCCGCCCTGGCTGGCGGCGGGCCGCCACGAAGTGCTGGGCGGCCTCATCGACGAGCTGTCCGGCCTGCTGCAGGCGCGTGCCGAATCCATGCACGAGCGCCTGGCGCAGCCCGGCCGGGGCGGTGTGTCGGAAGTGGCCGACTTCCTGCTGCTGGAAACCGTCAACCGCTACACCGGCGCGCTCTGGCACGCGCGGCAGGCGCCGGGCACGCACCCGGAGCGCGTGTTCCACGACTGGCTCATGCTGGCCTGCGACCTGGCCACCTACACCACCGAGGAGCGGCGTCCGCGCGTGCTGCCGGAATACCGGCACGACGACCTGCGGGCTACGTTCCTGCCGCTGATGCAGGAGCTGCGCCGCTCGCTGTCGGTGGTGCTGGAGCAGCACGCCATCCAGATTCCGCTGCAGGACCGCGGCCAGGGCGTGCGCGTGGCGCAGATCCCGGACGTGGAACTGCTGCGCACGGCGGCCTTCGTGCTGGCCGTGCACGCGGACCTGCCGCGCGACGTGGTGTCCGCGCGTTTTCCGGCGCAGGTCAAGATCGGCCCGGTGGACCGCATCCGCGATCTCGTCCACCTGCAGCTTCCCGGCGTGACGGTGCGCACGCTTCCGGTGGCGCCCCGGCAGATTCCGTACAACGCCGGGCACGTCTATTTCGAACTGGACAAGAGCGGCGATTTCTGGAAGCAGCTCGAGCGCACCGGCGCCATGGCCATGCATTTGGCCGGCGAATTTCCCGGACTCTCGATGGAGTTCTGGGCGCTGCGCGACTGACCGCCCCTGCCGGCCCCCCTCCGCGGGCGCGCCGGCGCTGAGATGACCCAATATGACAACCGACGCCATTCTCGATTCGCCCTTTCCCGGCCCCGCGCGCGGCGAAGGGCCGTGGCACCGCAGCGGCGAGTACGTCATCAGCGGCAGCAATCCGCTGGTGGCGGCCGCCAATCCGCTGCTGGACCTCGTGCCGCAGATCCGCAATACGGCCTCCCATCCTTCCCCCGCCATGCTGCGCGAGCAGCTGGTGGATGAGGTGCGGCAGTTCGAGCTGCGCGCGCAGCAGGCCGGCATCCCCAACGAAACCATCCTGGGCGCGCGCTACTGCCTGTGCACGGCGCTGGACGAGGCCGCCGCGCTCACGCCCTGGGGCGGCGGCGGGGTGTGGTCCGCGCACAGCCTGCTCGTGACCTTCCACAACGAAACCTGGGGCGGGGAGAAGTTCTTCCAACTGCTGGCCAAGCTGTCGCAGAATCCCAGCCATCACCTGGACCTGCTGGAGCTGCTGTACTACTGCCTCCTGCTCGGTTTCGAGGGGCGCTACCGCGTGCTGGACAACGGGCGCTCGCAGCTGGAAACCCTGCGCCAGCGGCTGCTGCGCATCCTGCGCGGCGCGCGCGGGGAATATCCGCGCGAGCTGTCGCCGCATTGGCGCGACATTCCCGCGCAGGTCGCCACGCGTCGCCTGCCGGTGCCGCTCTGGGTGTTCGCGGCGCTGGCGGGCGCGCTGGCCCTGGCAGCCTATTTCGGGCTGACGTGGCGCCTGGGCTCGGTGTCGGACAGCGCGTTCGCCGCGGTCGGCGCGGTGCAGACGCCGCGCCTGGAACTGGCGCGGGCGCCCGCGGCCAAGCCGGCGCCCAAGCCGCGCCTGGCCGAATTCCTCGCGCCGGAAATCCGCGAAGACCTGGTCACGGTGCGCGACGAGGCCGACCGCAGCGTGGTGGTGCTGCGCGGCGACGGCCTGTTCGATTCCGGCGCGGCCGACGTGCGCGAACGCTATCTGCCGGTGCTCGCGCGCGTCGCCGACGCGCTGCGCGAGACGGAGGGCAGCATTCTCGTGAGCGGCTATACCGACAACATTCCCAGCCGCGGCGCGCGCTTCCCGTCGAACTGGCACCTGTCGCAGGCCCGCGCCGACGCGGTCAAGGAGATCCTGGAAAAACGCCTGGACGATCCCAGGCGCGTGCGCGCCGAGGGCCGGGGCGATGCGGACCCGGTGGCGCCCAACGACACCGCCGCCAACCGCGCCCGCAACCGGCGCGTGGAAATCACGCTGCTGGTGCCGCCCGTGCCGCGCTCGTCCACGGTGGAAGGAGCGGCGCAATGATCCATACCTTCTTCGGTTTCCTGATGAGCCGCGGCCTGTGGAATTTCCTGGGCCTGGTGGCGCTGTCGCTGTTGATCTGGGTGGCGGGGCCGCTGCTCGCCGTGGGCCAGTGGCGGCCGCTGGAGCCGGCCGCCGCGCGGGCGGGCCTGATCGTCGCGCTGTTCGCGGTCTGGCTGCTGCGCATTCTGTGGCGCAAGTGGCGCCAGGGCCGGTTGAACGCCCAGCTGCTGGGGCAGCTGCGCCGGCCCGCCGCCGCCAAGCGCGAAGAGGCCAAGGAGCCCGTCAACCCCGAGGTGCGCGAGCTGCAAGAGCGCTTCGACGAGGCGGTGGAGCTGCTGCGCCGCACGCGCTTCGAGCATGGCGAGCGGCCGGGGTTCTTCTCGCGCTTTTCGCGCCAGTATCTGTACCAGCTTCCCTGGTATGTGTTCGTGGGCGCGCCGGGTTCGGGCAAGACGACGGCGCTGGTCAATTCGGGCCTGAATTTCCCGTTGGCCGACCGCTACGGCAAGGTCGGGCTGCGGGGCGTGGGCGGCACGCGCAATTGCGACTGGTGGTTCACCGACGACGCGGTGCTGCTCGACACGGCGGGGCGCTACACCACGCATGAGAGCGACCCCATCGGCGACGAGAACGAGTGGAAAGGCTTCCTGGGGCTGCTGTCGCGTTTTCGCGGCCGCCAGCCCATCAACGGGGCCATTCTGACCGTCAGCGTGGCCGACCTGCTTTCGGCCTCCGATACGGAGCGGGTGCAGCATGCGGCGGTGCTGCGCAAGCGCCTGCAGGAGCTGCGCGAGCAGCTCGGCATCCAGTTCCCCGTCTATGTGCTGGTGACCAAGGTGGACTTGCTGGCCGGCTTCGAGGCTTATTTCCAGTCCTTCGGTCGGGAGGATCTGGAGCAGGTGTGGGGCTTCACGCTGCCCTATGCGCGCTCGCAGGAAGAGGGCTTCGACCTGTACGAGGCTTTCCATGCCGAGTACCGCCTGCTGCAGCGCCGCCTGGACGACGCGCTGCCCGAGGTGCTGGCCGCGCAGCACGACGAGGCCGGCCGGGCGCTGGCCTACATGCTGCCGCAGCAGTTCGCCAGTCTGCAGAACGTGCTGGGCCAGTTCCTGAGCGACGTGTTCTCGGCCACGCGCTACGAGGCCCGGCTGGTGCCGCGCGGCGTGTACTTCACCAGCGGCACGCAGGACGAAGGCGAAACCTTCGACCAGGTCACCGGCAGCCTGCGGCGCTACCTGCGCCTGGACAACCGGCTGGAGACCCAGGCGCCGGCAGGCGAGGCGCGCAGCTTCTTCCTGAAGAACCTGCTGCAGGAAGTGATCTTCAAGGAAGCGGGGCTGGCCGGGCGCAACCTGCGCTGGGAGCGGCGCTACCGCCGCCTGCACTGGGCGGGCTACGGGCTCATCACGCTGCTGCTGGTCGGGCTGCTCGCCGGATGGTTCGTGAGCTATGGCAACAATTCGCGCTACCTGGCCGAGATCGAGCGGCGTGTGCCGGTGGCCGACAAGCTGGGCAAGGACTTGAAAATCACCCAGGCCGGCGACGTGCTGGGCCTCATGCCTTTCCTGGACGCGCTCTGGTATCTGCCGCAAGGGGCGGACTTCGACATCCACTCGCCGCCGCTGGGCTACCGCTTCGGGCTGTACCAGGGCGAGAAGATGTATGCCGCGGCGCAGGGCGTCTACCGCAATACGCTGGACCAGGTGCTGCTGCCTCAGGTTGCGCGGCGCGTGGAGTCGGCGCTGCGCAACGCCTCGCCCGACGACCTGGAATACGGCTACGAGGCCCTGCGCGCCTACCTCATGCTGTACGAGCCGGACCACTACGATGCCGACTTCATGCACGCCTGGCTGCTGTCCGACATGCAGAAGACGCTGCCCGAAGGCTACACGCGCCGCCAGTACGACATGATGTCGCTGCACCTGCGCAACCTGGTGCAGGGCAAGGTCATCGTCTCGCCGTTCCCCAAGGACGAGGCGCTGGTGGCCAGGGCGCGCGAGCAACTGGCGCGCTACACGCTGGCGCAGCGTTCCTACAGCCGGCTGCGGCGCCTGCTGATCGGCGGCTCCAAGGCGCCCGAGACCACGGTGGTGACGCTGGCCGGGCCGCAGGCCGGGGCGGTGTTCACGCGCAAAAGCGGCAAGCCGCTCACGCAGGGCATTCCCTCGCTGTACAGCTACGACGGCTACTGGAAGGTGTTCAATACGCGGGTGGGGCAGGTGGCCGAGCGGCTGCGCGCCGACGATGCCTGGGTGCTTGGCATCGAGCCGGGCAGCCTGCGCGAACGGGCGGGGCAGGACACGCTGGTCAACGACATCCGGCGGCTCTACCTGAACGACTATGTGGCCACCTGGGACGCCTATCTCAACGACATCAAGCTCGCGCCCAGCTCTTCGCTGCTGCAGAGCATCCAGACCTCGCGCACGCTGTCCGCGCCGGATTCGCCGCTGGTGAAGCTGGTGCAGGGCGTGGCGCGCGAAACCACGCTGCTGCGCGAGCAGGAAGGCGGCGCGCGCTCGCTGGTGGACGAGGCCAGGAGCCGGGTGAGCAGCACCCGCGAGACGCTGGAGCAGCTGTTCGGGCCGGTGGGGCCGACCGGCGGCACGCGCGCCGATGCGTCCGAGGGCAAGCTCGAAACCATCGTGGACCAGCATTTCGATTCGTACCGCCGCCTGGCCCAGCCGGACGCCAACGGCATGTCGCCGATCGCCAACACCACCGGTCTCATCAACGAGCTGTACACCTACCTGACCGCCTCGGACGCGGCGCTGCGCAGCGCCAACCCGGCGCCCAGCTCCGACGTGGTGACCAAGCTGCGCGCCGAGGCCGGCCGCATGCCCGAGCCGGTGCGCGACCTGCTCAACGGCCTGTCGGTGAGCGCCTCGGGCGAGGTGTCGGGCGTGGTGCAGGAGCAGCTCAACGACGAGGTGGCCGCTACCATCGGCCTGTTCTGCCGCCAGTCCATCGCGGGGCGCTATCCCTTCGCGCCCGCTTCCACGCGCGACGTGGCGCCCAACGACATGGCGCGCCTGTTCGCGCCGGGCACCGGCATGATGGACGATTACTTCCAGCGGCGGCTGGCGACGCAGATCGACGTGTCAGGGCCGCGCTGGCGCTTCAAGCCGGGCATCGACGGCACGCCGGGCAAGACCTCGCCCGTGCTCGACGCCTTCCAGCGCGCGGCCGTGATCCGCGATGTCTATTTTTCGGCCGGCAGCGTCACGCCGCAGTTCCGCGTGTCGATCCGGCCGGTGGAGATGGACAGCAGCATCACGCAGTTCCTGATGGATGTGGATGGGCAACTGGTGCGCTACGCGCACGGGCCGCAGGTGGCCACCCAGGTGCAATGGCCCGGCCCGCGCGGCACCAACCAGGTGCGCATCGAACTTCAGCCGCAGACCGGCACCGCCGGCGTGGTGGCCAACGGGCCCTGGGCGCTGAACCGG
This sequence comes from Achromobacter sp. DMS1, assembly GCF_001270295.1. Lineage (NCBI taxonomy): Bacteria > Pseudomonadati > Pseudomonadota > Betaproteobacteria > Burkholderiales > Alcaligenaceae > Achromobacter > Achromobacter sp. DMS1. Next base: position 7,665 of record NZ_LHSJ01000192.1, read on the forward strand.
ATCCTGCAGAAAGCCACGCTTTCGCGCGGCAGCGCGCCCGAGACGGTACTGGCGACCTTCGACATCCAGGGCCGCAAGGTGGTGCTGGAAATCACGGCCAGCAGCGTGAAGAGTCCTTTCAATCTGGCTGAGATGCGGGGGTTTGCATGTCCAGGCCGTTCGTGAAGACCGCCGGGGCGGCCGGCGCCGATGGCGTGGGCTGGTACGGCAAGCTGCCCGCTTCCGGGGATTTCGTGCATCGGCGCCTGCCGCGCGAGCTCATCGCGTGGTGGGACAGGTGGCTGCAGCACGGCCTGGCCGCGCTGCGCGCCGCGCTCGACGAGAGCGAGGCGCAGCGCGCCTATGCGGCCGCGCCCATCTGGAACTTCGCGATTCCCGCCGCCTGGGCGCGGGCGTGGT
>NZ_LHSJ01000193.1:0-8038 GCF_001270295.1 Achromobacter sp. DMS1
GGACCTGGGCGCGAGCAATCGCAGCGGCTGTCGCTTCGGCCCGCGCGCGCTGCGCGCCATCGAGCGCATCGGCCCCTACAACCACGCGCTGCGCTGCGCGCCCACGCGCGAGTTGCGGGTGGCCGACATCGGCGACGTGCCCATGCGCAGCCGCTACAGCCTGGAGCAGTCGCACGAAGACATAGAAGCCGCCTATGCGCGCCTGGCGCGCGCCGGCGTGATGCCGCTGTCCGTGGGAGGCGACCACTCCATCACCCGGCCCATTCTGCGCGCGCTCGGCCGGGACCGGCCCCTGGCGCTGGTGCATTTCGATGCGCATTGCGATACGGGCGGGCCGTTCGACGGCACGCGCTTTCACCATGGCGGCCCGTTCCGGCAGGCCGTGCTGGATGGCGTGCTGGACCCGACCCGCACCATCCAGATCGGCATCCGCGGCGCGGCGGAGTACCTGTGGGAGTTTTCATACGCCTCGGGCATGACGGTGGTGCATGCGGAAGACATTCCACGCCTGGGCGTGGACGCCGTCGTGGCGAAGGCGCGCGAGGTGGTGGGCGATGCGCCGGTGTACGTGAGTTTCGACATCGACTGCCTGGACCCGGCGTACGCGCCGGGCACCGGCACGCCGGAGGTGGGCGGCGTCACGGCCCGGGAGGCACTGGCCATGCTGCGCGGCCTGGCGGGCATGGACATCGTGGGCGGCGACGTGGTGGAGGTCGCGCCCGCCTACGACGCCACGGCCAACACCGCGCACGCGGGGGCGCAGATCCTGTTCGAGATACTGAGCCTGATGTGCGTGCGGCTTCGCGGGGCCGCGCGCGCCTGAGGACGCGGCCGGCGGCTCAGCGCCGCAGCGCCAGCAGCAGCACGCCGGCCGCCACCAGCGCGATGCCGGCCCAGTCCTTCGGCGCGGGGCGCTCGCCCAGGAAGGCCACGGCAAAGAGCGCGACGAGCACCACGCTGAGCTTGTCGATGGGCGCTACCTTGGATGCCTCGCCCAGCTGCAGCGCGCGGAAATAGCAGACCCAGGACGCGCCCGTGGCCAGCGCCGACAGCCCGAGAAAGGTCCAGGTGCGTCCGGAGAGGGCGAGGGGGTTGCTCCACTTGCCGGTGGCGGCGATGAAGGCCGCCAGCACCAACAGAATGATGAAGGTGCGGATCAGGGTGGCGAGGTCGGCATCGACGCCCTCGATGCCGATCTTGGCGAAGATGGCGGTCAGGGCGGCGAAGACCGCCGACAGCGCGGCCCAGAGCACCCAGCTGGCGGAGCTTTCCATGAGGCGGTTCCCGGCGGATGGCGTCAGTAGTGGATGACCGTGCGGATGGACTTGCCCTCGTGCATCAGGTCGAAGGCCTCGTTGATGCGCTCCAGCGGCAGCGTGTGCGTGACGAAGGGGGCGAGGTCGATCTTGCCGTTCATGGCGTCTTCCACCATGCCGGGAAGCTGGGTGCGGCCCTTGACGCCGCCGAAGGCCGAGCCGCGCCAGACGCGGCCCGTCACGAGCTGGAAGGGCCGCGTGCTGATCTCCTGGCCCGCGCCCGCCACGCCGATGATGATGCTCTCGCCCCAGCCCTTGTGGCAGCACTCCAGCGCCGCGCGCATCACGTGCACGTTGCCGATGCACTCGAAGGAGAAGTCCACGCCGCCGTCCGTCATGTCGACGATGACGTCCTGGATGGGGCGGTCGTGGTCCTTGGGGTTGACGCAGTCGGTCGCGCCCATGGCCTTGGCCAGGATGAACTTGTTGGGGTTGGTGTCGATGGCGATGATGCGGCCGGCCTTGGCCTGCACCGCGCCCTGCACCACGGCCAGGCCGATGCCGCCCAGGCCGAACACGGCGACGGTGTCGCCTTCCTTGACCTTGGCCGTGTTGTGCACGGCGCCGATGCCGGTGGTGACGCCGCAGCCCAGCAGACAGACTTTCTCGTGCGGGGCGGCGGGGTTGATCTTGGCCAGCGAGATTTCGTTGACCACGGTGTATTCGCTGAAGGTGGAGCAGCCCATGTAGTGGTAGAGCGGCTTGCCTTCGTAGCTGAAGCGCGAGGTGCCGTCGGGCATGACGCCCTTGCCCTGGGTGGCGCGCACCTTCTGGCACAGGTTGGTCTTGCCGGACAGGCAGAACTTGCACTCGCGGCATTCGGCCGTGTAGAGCGGGATGACGTGGTCGCCGGGCTGCAGCGAGGTGACGCCTTCGCCGATCTCGACCACCACGCCGGCGCCTTCGTGGCCCAGCACGGCGGGAAAGAGGCCTTCGGGGTCGTCGCCGCTCAGCGTGAACGCGTCGGTGTGGCAGACGCCGGTATGCGTGATGCGCACCAGCACTTCGCCGCGGCGGGGCGGGGCGACGTCGATGTCAACGATTTCCAGGGGCTTTCCGGGCCCGAATGCGACGGCGGCGCGGGATTTCATAGCAAGGCTCCACGAGGGTTTACTTGAGATAGGAACGGACAAGGCGCATCAGCAGCGCGATCTCGGCCTCCGGGTCGATACCGGGATTGTGAGGCTCGCCGCGGGACGACTGCAAGAAGGTTTCCCGCAAGTGGCTTTCCATGACTTCGGCCATGAGGCCCGTGGCGGCGCCGCGCAGGGCGGCGAGCTGCTGCAGCAGCGCCCCGCAGTCGGTGCCGGCGATGACCGCGCGCTCCAGCGCCTGGGCCTGGCCCTGGATGCGGCGCAGCCGGGCGCAGACCTTTTTCTTCTCGGCGTCGGAATGCGGCAAGGCGATCTCCCTGTATACAGGGGGGGAGTATACGGAAGGCGCGCGCCCGGGTCCAGGCGGAGCGGCGGTTGTCTGTACATATCTCTATAATTCAAGCCCTCCGCGTCCGATAGGTAGAGGATTCCCGTGCCGCCTTCCCGATTGTCCGTGCCGGACAGCGCCGCGCCCGCGCCGCTGTACGCCAAGGTCAAGCAGATGATCGCCCATCAGGTGCGCACCGGCGCCTGGCCGGCGCATTACCGCGTGCCCTCGGAAAGCGAGCTGGTGGAGGAATTCGGCTTCAGCCGGATGACGATCAACCGGGCGCTGCGCGAACTCACGGCCGAGGGCCTGCTGGTGCGGATGCAGGGCGTGGGAACCTTCGTGGCGCCGCCCAAGGCGCGCTCGGCGCTGTTCGAGGTGCACAACATCGCCGACGAGATCGCCGCGCGCAATCACCGCCATCACAGCCGCGTGATCAAGCTCGCCGAAGAGCCGGCCGGGGCCGAGCAGGCCCTGGCGCTGGACCTGCGGCCGGGCCAGCCCGTGTTCCACTCGATCATCGTGCACTACGAAGACGACGTGCCCATCCAGCTCGAAGACCGCTACGTCAACGCCGAGGTCGCGCCCGGCTATCTCGAGCAGGACTTCACCCGCGGCACGCCCTACGAGTACCTGAGCCGCGTCGCGCCCCTCACGCAGGGCGAGCACGTGGTGGAGGCCATTCTCGCGCGGCCGCGCGAATGCCAGCTCCTGCAGATCGAACGCGAAGAGCCCTGCTTGCTCATCCGCCGGCGCACCTGGTCGGGCGAACGCGCCGTCACGCTGGCGCGGCTCATCCATCCCGGCTCGCGCCACCGCCTTGAAGGGAAGTTCACGACATGAGCGCGGTATCGGCGCGATTGCTGCGCGCACAGGACCACATCCGCATGCCCTGGCGCAACGGCGGCGGCGTTACCCGGGAAGTGGCGCGCGAGCCCGCGCCGGGCCTGGACTTCGGCTGGCGCCTGTCCATCGCCGAGGTGGCGCGGGACGGGGGCTTTTCGTCGTTCGCGGGGTGCCAGCGCATCATCGCGGTGCTGGAGGGCCAGGGCATGCAGCTCACGGTGGACGGGCAGGCGCAGCCCGTGCTCGGCCCGGGCGCGCCCTATGCGTTTTCCGGCGACGCCCGCGTCGAATGCAGGCTGCCCGGCGGTCCCATCCGCGATTTCAATCTCATCTACCGGCCCGAGCGGTATAGCGTGCGGCTGCAATGGCTCGCCGGGCGGGCTTTCGGCGCGTTCCACAGCGCCGCTTCCACCGTGCTGCTGTTCAATGCCGGCGCCGGCCCGCTGAGGCTGCTGCGCGACGGCGTGGCGCACGTGGCGCCGGGCCGCCACGACTGCCTGCGCCTGGACGGCCCGGCGGCGCTCGCGGCCTATGAAATCGAGGCGCCGTCGGGGCTGGACGCCTGCCTCGTCGAGATCGCGCCCCGCTGAACGCGGCGGGCCCGCGCCTGCTTTTTCTCCGATCGGGTGAGGGAAATCCCTAGCAAAAAAACACGCGCCGCGTACTTGTATATACAACCATAGGCATCCTATGATTTGGCCACAGGCTGCGTTTTGCGCGGCGCGCATCGAACCCGATTCCGGAGATCCCCCATGCACAAACCGAATCTCTACCGAGACACCGTCATCCGTGCGCCGCGCGGCAGCACGCTGTCCGCCAAGAGCTGGCTTACCGAAGCGCCGCTGCGCATGCTCATGAACAATCTCGACCCCGACGTGGCGGAAAACCCCAAGGAACTGGTGGTCTACGGCGGCATCGGCCGCGCCGCCCGCGACTGGGATTGCTACGATCAGATCGTGGCCACGCTCAGGGAGCTCGAAGACGACGAAACCCTGCTGGTGCAGTCGGGCAAGCCCGTGGGGGTTTTCAAGACCCACGCCGACGCGCCCCGCGTGCTGATCGCCAATTCCAATCTGGTGCCCAAGTGGGCGACCTGGGAACACTTCAACGAGCTGGACGCCCGCGGCCTGGCGATGTACGGCCAGATGACGGCCGGTAGCTGGATCTACATCGGCAGCCAGGGCATCGTGCAGGGCACCTACGAAACCTTCGTGGAAGCCGGCCGCCAGCACTATGGCGGCAACCTCTCCGGCCGCTGGGTGCTGACCGCGGGACTGGGCGGCATGGGCGGCGCCCAGCCGCTGGCCGCCACCCTGGCCGGGGCCTGCTCGCTCAACATCGAATGCCAGCAGAGCCGCATCGATTTCCGCCTGCGCACCCGCTACGTGGACGAGCAGGCGACCGACCTGGACGACGCGCTGGCGCGCATCGGGCGCTACACGCGCGAAGGCCGGGCGGTGTCGGTGGCGCTGTGCGCCAACGCGGCGGAGGTGCTGCCCGAACTGGTGCGGCGCGGGGTGCGCCCCGACATGGTCACCGACCAGACCAGCGCGCACGATCCGCTCAACGGCTACCTGCCCGCGGGCTGGAGCTGGGAGCAGTACCGCGCCCGCGCGCAGCAGGAACCGGCGGCGGTAGTGAAGGCCGCCAGGCAGTCCATGGCGCGCCATGTGCGCGCCATGCTGGATTTCCAGAAACAGGGCGTGCCCACCTTCGACTACGGCAACAACATCCGCCAGATGGCCAAGGAAGAGGGCGTGGAGAACGCTTTCGACTTTCCCGGCTTCGTGCCCGCCTACATCCGGCCGCTGTTCTGCCGCGGCATCGGGCCGTTCCGCTGGGCGGCGCTGTCGGGCGACCCCGAAGACATCTACAAGACCGACGCCAAGGTCAAGGAGCTCATCCCCGACGACGCCCACCTGCACCGCTGGCTGGACATGGCGCGCGAACGCATCAGCTTCCAGGGCCTGCCCGCCCGCATCTGCTGGGTGGGGCTGGGGCAGCGCGCCCGCCTGGGGCTGGCGTTCAACGAAATGGTGCGCAGCGGCGAACTGTCGGCGCCCATCGTCATCGGCCGCGACCATCTCGATTCCGGTTCGGTGGCCAGCCCCAACCGCGAAACCGAATCCATGCGCGACGGTTCCGACGCCGTGTCGGACTGGCCCCTGCTCAATGCGCTGCTCAACACCGCAAGCGGCGCGACCTGGGTGTCGTTGCATCACGGCGGCGGCGTGGGCATGGGGTTCTCGCAGCACGCGGGCATGGTCATTGTCTGCGATGGCACCGAAGCGGCCGCCCGCCGCATCGCGCGCGTGCTGACCAACGATCCGGCCACGGGCGTCATGCGCCATGCCGACGCGGGCTACGACATCGCTCTCGAGTGCGCCCGCGAGCAGGGCCTGAACCTGCCCATGATCAACCGCAACCGCTGAGCCGGCCCGCCGGCCATCGAACCGAACAGGCGCGTCCAGGCGCGCGGGAGACACACTATGATTTCGGCAAGCGAAGCCGGCCCGGGCGAACTGGTCGAACGGCGTTCCATCGATTTCATCCCGGAAGCGGAACGCCATGGCAGCCTCTACAGCCAGTTCACGCTCTGGCTGGGGGCCAATCTGCAGATCACGGCCATCGTCACCGGGGCCCTGGCCGTGGTGCTGGGCGGCGACGTGTTCTGGTCGCTCATCGGCCTGCTCATCGGGCAACTGCTGGGCGGCGCCGTCATGGCGCTGCATGCGGCCCAGGGGCCCAGGCTGGGGCTGCCGCAGATGATCTCCAGCCGGGTGCAGTTCGGCGTCTATGGCGCGGCGATACCCATCGCGCTCGTCTGTGTCATGTACCTGGGGTTCACGGCCACCGGCATGGTGCTCTCGGGGCAGGCCATCGGGCAGCTGGTGGGCATGAGCGACAGCGTGGGCATCCTGGCGTTCGCCGCCGTCATCGTGGTGGCGGCCCAGCTGGGCTACCGTGTCATCCACATGGTGGGGCGGGTGGCCAGCGTGCTCGGCATCGTGGCCTTTGTCTACCTGTTCGCCCGCATCATGACGATCGGCGACGTGGGCGAGCTGCTGCGGATCCGGCGCTTCGAGTGGGCGTCGTTCCTGCTGGCGGTGTCGCTGGCCGCCTCGTGGCAGATCGCCTATGGCCCCTACGTGGCGGACTATTCCCGCTACCTGCCCAGCCGCACCTCGCCGGTGAAGACTTTCCTCGCCGTGGGCCTGGGCTCGGTGCTCGGCGCGCAGGCGGCCATGGTGCTGGGCGTGTTCGCCGCGGCCATGGCGGACGGCCGGTTCGCCGGCCGCGAGGTGGCCTATATCGTCGGGCTGGGCGGCACCGGCGCCACGGCGGCGCTCTTGTATTTCAGCGTGGCCTTTGGCAAGGTGACCATCTCCACGCTGAATTCCTACGGCAGCTTCATGTGCATCGCCACCATCATCAGCGGATTCCGCGGCCAGGCGCAGTATTCCCCCCGGCAGCGCCTGGTGTTCGTGCTGGGCATCGTGGGCGCGGCCATGGCGGTGGCGCTGGTGGGGCAGCACGGCTTCCTGGGCGCGTTCAAGTCGTTCATCCTGTTCCTGCTGGCGTTCTTCACGCCCTGGAGCGCGGTGAATCTGGTCGATTATTACTTCATCAGCAAGGAGCGCTGCGACGTGGCCGCGCTCAACGATCCCGACGGGCGTTACGGACGCTGGAACCTCGCCGGCATCCTGGTCTACGCCATCGGGGTGCTGGTGCAGATGCCCTTCATCTCGACCAAGCTCTACACGGGCCCCATGGTGCGCCACCTGGACGGCGTGGACATCTCGTGGCTCATCGGCCTGATCGTGCCCGCCGCGCTGTACTACGTATTCGGCCGGCGCGCGGCCAGGGCCGCCCGCGTGGAGCCTGCCCACGCCAAACCGCTGGACGCATAAGGAGCGAAGCAATGGACTTGCATCTGATTCCCGGCCGCCTGACGCTGGCCGACCTGCGACGGGTCTACCAGGAGCCGGTGCGGATCGTGCTCGACGCCGGCGCCGCCCGCGCCATCGACGATAGCGTGGCCTGCGTGGAACGCATTGTCGCGGAGGACCGCACCGCCTACGGCATCAACACGGGCTTCGGCCTGCTGGCGTCCACCCGCATCGCGCCCGGCGACCTGCAGGCGCTGCAGCGCTCCCTGGTGCTGTCGCACGCGGCCGGCGTGGGCGAGCCGCTGGACGACGCCATGGTGCGCCTCGTCATGGTGCTCAAGATCAACAGCCTCGCGCGCGGCTATTCCGGCATCCGCCGCCGGGTCATCGATCACCTCGTGGCGCTGGTCAATGCCGGCGTCCATCCTCACATTCCGCTGAAGGGCTCGGTAGGCGCCTCCGGCGACCTCGCACCGCTGGCGCACATGTCGCTGCTGCTGCTGGGCGAGAACCGCGCCCGCCACGAGGGCGTCTGGCTGGATGGGCCGGCCGCCCTGGCGCGGG
>NZ_LHSJ01000194.1:0-8004 GCF_001270295.1 Achromobacter sp. DMS1
GCGGGCGAGCGCGCCGGCCGCCGCAAGGCAATGGCGAGGCGCCCGCCCTATTCCGCGTCGGGCTGCCGGGACGGCTCGGCCGCGGCGAAAGCCGGCAGTTCGCGGCAGGCCGCGTCGATGCGCACGACGTTCGGCATGGCTGAAAGATCGCAGTCGAAGCGCCGCGCGTTGGCCACCTGCGGCACGAGGCAGAGATCGGCCATGGTGGGCGTGTCGCCATGGCAATAGCGGCCCGTGGCCGGCGAACCCGCCAGCTGCGCCTCCATCGCGGCCAGCCCCTGGTGCACCCAGTGCCTGTACCAGGCCGTCTTGGCCTCTTCGTCCACGCCCAGCGTGTGCTTGAGGTACTTGAGCACGCGCAGGTTGTTCAGCGGGTGCGTGTCGCAGGCGATGCCCAGCGCAAGGTCGCGCACGCGGGCCCGGCCGACCGGGTCGGACGGCAGCAGGGCCGGCTCGGGATGCGTTTCTTCGAGGTATTCGATGATCGCCAGCGATTGCCCGATGACGGCCTCGCCGTCGACCAGCGTGGGCACCAGCGCGGTCGGGTTCAGTTTGCGATAGCTCGCCGAGGTCTGCTGGCCGCCGTCCTTGAGCAGGTGCACGGGCAGGTACTCATAGGACAGTCCCTTGAGATTGAGGGCGATCCGCACGCGATAGGCGGCCGAACTACGGAAGTAGCTATACAACTGCATGAAGTGTCTCCTGTGGTGGTCGGCGCGCCGCCGGACGGGCGGCGCCGCGTCTATTCGGGCGATTCGGTCTGCGCGAGCTTGCGCGACAGTTCCTTGGGCAGCGGGAACGCCACGTTTTCTTCGAGGCCCGGCATGGTGCGCACCGATACCGCGCCCAGCTCCTTCAGGCGCGCGATCACCTGCTGCACCAGCACTTCCGGCGCGGAGGCGCCCGCCGTCACGCCGATGCGCCGGCGGCCTTCCAGCCAGGCGGGCTGGATGGAGTCCGCGCCGTCGACCAGGTGCGAGGCCACGCCCTTGCGCTCGGCCACTTCGCGCAGGCGGTTGGAATTCGAACTGTTGGTGCTGCCCACCACCAGCACCAGGTCGCAATCCGGCGCGAGGATCTTGACCGCGTCCTGGCGGTTCTGGGTGGCGTAGCAGATATCGCTTTTCTTGGGTTCGACGATGTTCGGAAAGCGCGCCTTGAGCGCGCGCGACACGGCCGCCGCATCGTCCACGGACAGCGTGGTCTGGGTCACGTAGGCGAGGTTGTCGGGGTCGGCAACCTCCAGCCCGGCGACGTCTTCCACGGTTTCCACGAGGTACATGCCGCCCCGGGCCTGGCCCAGCGTGCCCTCGACCTCGGGGTGGCCCTTGTGGCCGATCATGACGATCTCGCGGCCGGCGGCGCGCATGCGCGCGACTTCGATGTGCACCTTGGTGACCAGCGGGCAGGTGGCGTCGAACACCCGCAGGCCGCGGGCCTCGGCCTCGGCCCGCACCGCCTTGGACACGCCGTGCGCGGAAAACACCACGATGGAGCCGGCGGGCGCGTCGTCGAGCTCGTCGATGAACACGGCGCCCTTGGCGCGCAGGTCTTCCACCACATAGCGGTTGTGGACGATTTCGTGGCGCACGTAAATGGGCGCGCCATGCAGCTCCAGCGCGCGCTCGACGATGTCGATGGCGCGGTCCACGCCGGCACAGAAGCCGCGCGGCTGCGCCAGCACGACTTCGGCGTCGGGGGCAGTGACAGGCCGGACGGTCATCAGAGCACTCCGAGCAGCGCCACGTCCAGGCGCAGGCTGACCCCGGCCAGGGGATGGTTGAAGTCGAACAGCGCGGATTCGTCGTCGATTTCCTTCAGCACGCCCGAATAGCGCCCGCCGTTGGGCGCGGCGAATTCGACCAGATCGCCGGGCTCGAAGGTGGCGTCGGCGCCCGCGTGCTCGGCCAGCATGGCGCGCGTGACGCGCTGGATGAGGTCGGGATTGCGGTCGCCGTAGGCCTGGGCGGGCTCCAGCGTGACGCTGAAGCGCTCGCCTTCGGCGTGCCCCAGCAGCGCCGCCTCCAGGCCGGGAGCCCACTGGCCGCTGCCCATCTGCAGCGTGGCCGCCGGCCGTCGAACGTGTCCGTGAACACCGAATCCTTGCCGGGCCCGGAGGCCAGGGTGATGCGGTAATGCAGGGTCAGGTAGGAGTCCGGACGGACCGGAACATTCACTTCTTTGGATTCGGCGCTCACGATCTGCCACCGTAGGGATTTGGATAAACCCCGATTTTAGAGCCTCTTATGAAATTGTCCGCCCAGCTCTCCCGGCACGAGCGTCCCCGGGAACGGCTCCTGCGCCACGGCGCCTCCAGCCTGCGCGACGCCGAGCTGCTCGCCATCGCCCTGCGCACCGGCGTGCCGGGGCGCAATGTGCTGGAACTCGGCAACCTGCTGCTCGAGCGTTTCCAGGGCCTGCGGGGCCTGCTGGGCGCCACGCCCGAAGAATTGCAGACGGTTCCGGGGCTGGGGCAGGCCAAGGCCTGCTCGCTGGCGGCGGTCATGGAGCTGGCGCGCCGCGCCGCTGAAGAGGAACTGGCCCGCGAGGCGGCCCTGAACCACCCCGCCAGGGTGAAACAATATTGCAAGGTGGCGCTGGGCCACCGCCGCGTCGAGCACTGCATCGCCCTCTACCTGGACGGCCAGCTGCGCCTTATCGCCAGCGGCGAGCTGGCGCGCGGCACGCTGGCCCAGGCCTCGGTGTATCCACGCGAGGTGGTGCGCGAGGCGCTGCGCCACCACGCGGCGGCGCTTATCGTGGCCCACAACCATCCCTCCGGCCTGCCCCACCCCAGCGCGGCCGACCTGGCTTTCACCCAGCATCTCAAGCAGGCGCTGGCGCTGGTCGACGTCCGGCTCATGGACCACCTCATCGTGGCGGGCGGCGAGGTGGTTTCGCTGGCCGAAAGCGGCCGGCTCTGAGCCGCGGGCGCAGCTCGCCATCCACCGGCCCCGGGGTCGCCCCGATCCGTTAGACTAGCGGCCCCAGATGGTTTAGGCTTCACATAAATCACTCCGCGCCGCCTGCCTGCATGAAACGCCTGTGGGACATCTCCCCGCCCGTATCGACGGCCTCGCCCGTCTTTCCCGGCGACACGCCGTACCGCCAGCAATGGAAGTGGACGCTCGCGCCCGGCTGTCCGGTGAACGTCAGCGAAATCACCATGTCGCCGCACGTGGGCGCGCACGCCGACGCGCCGCTGCATTACCAGCAAGGCGGCGCCGCGGTCGGCGCGCTGGCGCTGGAGCCCTTTCTCGGCCCCTGCCGCGTCATCCACGCGCTGGATTGCGGCCCGCTGATCCTGCCCGGGCACCTGGCGCACGCCGCCGAGGGGCTGCCGCCCCGCGTGCTGGTGCGCACCGCCAAGCATGCCGCCCAGGACTGGTGGACCGACGATTTCTCCGCCTACGCGCCGCAGACCATCGAATGGCTGGCCGGGCGCGGCGTCATGCTGATCGGCCTCGATACCGCCAGCATCGACCCCGCCTCGAGCAAGACCCTGGACAGCCACCATGCCATCCTGCGCCACGATATCCGCGTGCTGGAGAACCTGGTGCTCGATGAGGTGCCGGAGGGCGATTACGAATTGATCGCGCTGCCGCTGGCCCTGGTCCAGGCCGATGCCAGCCCGGTGCGCGCCGTCCTGCGCGAGCTGGGCTGATCCGCCGGCGCCGTGCCGGCCCGCCCGAACAGAGCACGACCATGACGAAACACCCCTACGCGCCCGCGGCCCGGCGCTCCCACGGCCGCCCCGCCACCCCGTCCACGCCGGGAGGCCGCGCATGACCTCGACCCACCGCCCCGAAGACATCGTCCACGCCGAAAAGGCCCAGCTCGACTATGCGCAGGACATGACCTACGGCGACTACCTGCACCTGGACGAGCTGCTCGGCGCACAGCACCCGCTGTCGCCCGAACACAACGAAATGCTGTTCATCATCCAGCACCAGACCAGCGAGCTGTGGATGAAGCTCATGCTGCACGAGCTGCGCGCCGCCATCGCCAACGTGGCGTCCGGCCAGTTGCCGCCCGCCTTCAAGATGCTGGCGCGGGTAAGCAAGATCATGGAACAGCTCGTTCACGCCTGGGACGTGCTGGCCACCATGACGCCGCCGGAATACTCGGCCTTGCGCCCGTATCTGGCGCGCTCCAGCGGATTCCAGAGCTACCAGTACCGCCAGATCGAATTCCTGCTGGGCAACAAGAACGCAGCCATGCTGCAGCCCCACGCGCACCGCCCCGACCTGCTGGCGCAGGTGCGCCGGGCCTTCGAAGCGCCCTCGCTATACGACGAATCGCTGCGGCTGCTGGCCCGCAGCGGCCTGCCGCTGCCGGCGTCCGCGGTGGAGCGCGACTGGACCCAGCCCTACCAGGCCAGCGACGAAGTCGAGCAGGCCTGGCTGGAGGTCTATCGCCACCCCGACCGCTACTGGGACCTGTATCAGCTCGGCGAAAAGCTCACCGACCTGGAAGACGCGTTTCGCTTGTGGCGTTTTCGCCACGTCACCACGGTCGAACGCGTCATCGGCTTCAAGCGCGGAACGGGCGGCACATCGGGCGTGGCATACCTGCGCAAGATGCTGGAAGTCGTGCTGTTTCCCGAGATCTGGAAGCTGCGCACCGACCTCTGATGCAGCGGCCCGGCGCCGCATGGCCGCATATGCCTGGCGGGCCGGCCCGGGGCATGCTAGAATGCGAAGTTACTTTTTGGATACGTGGCTAGGGTTTTGGCCCCCGGCGGGTTCCGACGATGGTTCCCGCAGGCATTTTCTGCCGATCTCCGGCGGAGAGCGCCGCAGCCGGAGGCGCTGTAGCTGGCGACCCCCAACACTGGAAGCGGCTCTTGCGAGCCCAAGGAAAGCACCATGAAAGAAGGCATTCACCCCGAATACCGCGAAGTCGTCTTCGCCGACCTGCAGACGGGCAGCAAGTTCATCACCCGCTCGACCGTGCAAACGCGCGAAACCATCGAGCTGGACGGCAAGACGTACCCGCTCTTCAAGTGCGACGTGACCTCCGAATCGCACCCGTTCTACACGGGCGCCCAGACCCGCATCGTCGAAACCGGCCGCGTGGAAAAGTTCCGCGCCCGCTTCGCCCGCACGGCTGGCACGGTCAAGTCCGCCTCCTGATCCGACGCTCCCTCGGAGCCTCGGCAAAAAGGCAGCCTTCGGGCTGCTTTTTTTTCCCCGCGCGGCCGTAGCCGGGCCGCGCCGCCCGCCCGGCGCGCACCGCAGGCCGCGTCCGTCCGCGACCGCAGAAACCGCGTTCAAAAAAGGCTGGCACTTCCCGCGTCCTCGGTTACATTAACGCCCGTGTCCCCACTTTCGCTTACCACGCCGGCCCGGCTCACGTCCGTGGCCACCGCCAAACTGCCCCGGCTGATCCTGCTGGGCCTCTCGCTGGCCTACATCGTCGCCGGCCTGTTCATGCGCGACCCGTGGAAGACGGACGACGCCGTGGGGCTGGCCACGATGATCACCACCATCCGCGAGGGCGGCATCACGTGGCTGCTGCCGCAGGTGGGGCATCTGGCGCACGCCGAGGAAGGGCCGCTCATCACCTGGGTGGGCGCGATCTGCATCTGGCTGTTCGGCCCCTACATCGGCGACATCACGGCCGGACGCCTGCCCAACCTGCTGTGGTTCGCCATTACCACCATGAGCGTGTGGTACGGCACTTATCTGCTGGGCCGCCGGGCCGAGGCCCAGCCGCTGGCCCTGCCCTTTGGCGGCGAGCCGGAGCCCCGCGACTACGGGCGCATGCTGGCCGATGCGGCGCTGCTGCTCCTGCTGGCCACCGTGGGCATCCTGCAGCGCACCCACGAAACCACCGTGATCCCGGCCATCATGGCCTGCCAGGCCCTCGCCTTCTACTCGCTCGCCCGCAGCCTGGACCGCCCCTTCAGCGGCCTGACCTCGCTGGGCGTGGCGCTGGCCGCCGCCTTCCTGACCCGCGGCTGGGTGGGCGCGCTGCCCATCATGGCGGCGTCGGCGCTGGCGTTCTACCCGCGCAGCGCGCTCTGGAAGTGCAGGCGCTGGCTGCCACTGGCGGCGGCGATCGCCGCGCTCCTGATCCTGGCCTGGTGGATTCCCGCCACCCAGGCCAGCGAATACTGGGTCCGCAACTGGAAGATCTGGAACCTCTCTTCCTTCTCCGTTCCTTCCCTGGGCGACGCGGGCCGCACCCTGCGCGACCTGCCCTGGTACCTGTGGCCCACCTGGCCGCTGGCCATGCTGGCCATCTGGCGCTGGCGCGGCTGGCTGTTCGCGCCGCACATCTGGCTGCCGCTGGCGCAGGCGGCCTGCGCCGGGTTGATCCTGTTCGCGATGGAAGAGGCGTCCGATTCCGAGTACGCGCTGCTCGCGGTGCCGTGCGCCGTGCTGGCCGCGTTTTCGCTGCCTACGCTGCGTCGCGGCGTGGTCAACACGCTGGACTGGTTCGCGGTCATGTGCTTTTCGCTGACGGCGGCCACCGCGTGGCTGGGCTGGATCGCCCTGCACTTCCGCTGGCCCGCCCAGATCGCCCGCAACATCGGGCGCCAGACCACGGGCTACGAGCCGGTGATTTCCTGGTTCGCCTTCGCGCTGGCGCTGCTCTTCACCATCGGCTGGGTGGCGGTGGTCGTCTGGCGGCTCAAGGTGAAGCCGCAGGCGCTGTGGCGCGGCACGGTGCTGTCGGCCTGCGGCCTGACCGTCACCTGGATCCTGCTGGTGCTGCTGTGGCAGCCCGCCGTGGACTACGCCCGCTCGTACCGCACGGTTTCCGGGCAGCTGGCCGAAGCGCTGGCGCAGTACCGGCAGCCCGGGGAATGCGTGCGCGGCCTGAGCCTGGGCAGCGGCCAGCGCGCGTCGTTCCTCATCTTCAACAACCTGACCTTCACTTTCGACTCGAAGTGCACGCTGGTGCTGCAACAGACCTCCAACCAGAGCCTGCGCGACAATACCGCCGCCTATAGCGACGGCGCCGAGGTCCTGTGGCAGGGCGGCCGCCGCGCGGACCGCCACGAAGTGTTCCGGCTGCTGCGCATCCCCTCCCCCCGATGACCGCAACATCCGCAGCGCCGGCAGGCTTCGGCGCAACCCTGGGCGGCATCGTCCGCCAGGCCTGGCCCGTCCTCATCAGCCAGTGGGCGGGAATATCCTTCGGCGTGCTGGACACCGCCATGACCGGCCACGCCAGCCCCGGCGACCTGGCCGCCATGGCGCTCTCCGCCTCGATCTACATCACGGTGTTCGTGGGCCTGATGGGAGTGGTGCATGCCCTCATCCCCATCCTGGCGCAGCACTTCGGCGCCGGCCGCTACGACGACGTGGGCCATGCCTGGGGCCAGGGCGTGTGGCTGTCGCTCGGACTGTCGGCGGTGGGCGCGGTTTTCATGCTGTTTCCCGATGTCTGGCTCTCGTTGTCGGGCGATGTCGATCCGGGCGTGCGCGAGCGCATCGGCTCCTATCTGCGCGCGCTGACCCTGGCCCTGCCCGCCGCCCTCGCCTTCCGCACCATCTACGCGCTCGGCACCGCCGTCTCGCGCCCCAAGCTGGTCATGTCGATCAACCTGGCGGCCATCGGCATCAAGGCGTTCTTCAACTGGCTGTTCATCTACGGCGAGCTGGGCCTGCCCGCCATGGGCGCGACGGGCGCCGGGCTCTCCACCGCCTTGGTTTCGTGGATCAGCCTGGCGCTGGGGATCTGGGTGGTGACGCACGACCGCTACTACCGGCGCTTCCACCTGCGCGTGGACCGGCCGGACGCCCAGGCCCTGAAAGAGCTGCTGCGCCTGGGCGTGCCCATGGGTGCCTCCTACCTGGTGGAAGTGTCGGCCTTCACGTTCATGGCGCTGCTGGTGGCGCGCGAGGGCACGTTCGTCACGGGCGGCCATCAGATCATGTCCAACCTGGCGGCGCTGTGCTACATGATGCCCATGGCGCTGGGCGTGGCCACGGCCTCGCTGACCGCGCAGGCCATCGGCGCGGGCGACCTGCCGCGCGCCCACCGGACCGG
>NZ_LHSJ01000195.1:0-7989 GCF_001270295.1 Achromobacter sp. DMS1
GGAATATTTTTCTAATCGAAGCCGGCGGCGCGCCGAATTTGGCAAAGGCATTCCCGCGAGAGTCCCTAAGATGAAAACGGTTCCACCCCGGTTTCCCTGATTCGCGCCGAGACTTTTCCATGTCCATCCTTGCCCACGCTTCACCCGACCTGCCGCTGCCCGTCGCGTGGACGCTGGCCTCGGGCGATACGGCACGCGACATCGCCGAAGCCGAGCAGATGCTCGAGGCCCGCCGCCACCGCATCTTCAAGCTGAAGATCGGCGCCCGCGCCCCGGAAGCCGACATCGCTCACGTCGCCGCGATCAAGAAGGCGCTAGGCGACCGCGGCGCGGTGCGGGTCGACGTCAACATGGCGTGGAGCGAAACCCAGGCAGCCTGGGCCATCCCTGCCCTGGCCGACGCGGGCTGCGAGCTGGTCGAGCAGCCGGTGGCCGGCGCCGCCGCGCTGGCGCGGCTGATGCGCCGCTTTCCGGTGGCCTTGATGGCCGATGAAGTGCTGACGGGCCCCGAAAGCGCTTTCGAGATCGCCCGCGGCCACGGCGCCGACGTATTCGCCATCAAGATCGAGCAGAACGGCGGGCTCTTCGCGGCCCAGCGCGTCGCCGCCATCGCCGACGCGGCCGGCATCGAACTCTACGGCGGCACCATGCTGGAAGGGGCGGTGAGCACCATCGCCTCGGCCCATCTGTTCGCCGGTTTCGCCGAGCTGCAATGGGGCACCGAACTGTTCGGCCCGCTTCTCATCACCGAAGACATTCTGACCCGCCCGCTGGATTACAGCGATTTCGCCCTGACCGTTCCCAGCGGCCCCGGCCTGGGCATCGAGCTGGACGAAGCCAGGATCAAGCGTTTCACGCGGCCCGGGCTGACCAAGGCCACCACCGCCCGGGATTGAGCCCGGCGCCCGACCGATAAACCTACCGGAGACAAGACCATGAACCCCAAGGTGTTCGATACGAAAGAAGTCCAGGACCTGCTGACGGCGGCGACGAACCTCGCCGCCGCGGACGGCAACGCCCGCTTCAAGCAGATCCTGCATCGCCTGCTGAGCGATCTGTTCAAGGCCATCGACGACCTGGACATCACGCCCGACGAAGTATGGGCCGGCGTGAATTACCTCAACCAGCTGGGCCGCGACGGCGAAGCCGCCCTGCTGGCCGCCGGCCTGGGCCTGGAAAAATACCTGGACATCCGCATGGACCATGCCGACCGGCTGGCCGGCATCGCGGGCGGCACGCCGCGCACCATCGAAGGCCCGCTCTACGTGGCCGGCGCCCCGCTGCGCGAAGGCGTCTCCCGCATGGACATCGACCCCGATCCCGACGCGGGCCCGCTGGTCATCCGGGGCGTGGTCACCGACACGGCAGGCAAGCCGCTGCAAGGCGCCGTCGTCGAATGCTGGCACGCCAACTCCAAGGGCTTTTACTCGCATTTCGACCCCACCGGCGCGCAGACGGCATTCAATCTGCGCGGCGCCGTCAAGACCGGCCCCGACGGCCGGTACGAATTCCGCACCCTGATGCCGGTGGGCTACGGCTGTCCGCCCCAAGGCGCGACGCAGCAGCTGCTGAACGCGCTCGGCCGCCACGGCAACCGCCCGGCCCACGTGCACTTCTTCGTCACCGCCGACGGGCACCGCAAGCTGACCACGCAATTCAACATCGAGGGCGATCCCCTCATCTGGGACGACTTCGCCTACGCCACGCGCGAAGAACTGATCCCGCCGGTCGTGGAAAAGACCGGCGGCTCGGCGCTGGGCCTGAAGGAGGACTCGTACAAGGAAATCGAGTTCGACTTCGCGCTGACCGGCCTGGTGCAGGGCAAGGACAACCAGGTCGTCCACCGCCTGCGCGCCTCGGCATGACAGCCGCCGGCGCCGCCCGGGCAAACGGCGCCGCGCCCTCCCGCCCATCGTGAATTGCCGCAGTATCCCGGCCGTGCGCGGCCTCGCACGCGCCCGCCATCCCATTCACGCGAATCACCGCCGCGCGCACGGCCGCGCGGCGATACGACAACGAACCCCATCGCTCGCTGCGACCCGCACGAGGAGACAACCGTGACAGCCAGTCTTTCCATACCCAGCCTGATCGACCAGGAACGCATGGGCGCCTTTCAATGGCGCGTCCTCATACTCTGCTTTCTGATCGCGCTTTTCGACGGTTTCGACACGCAGGCCATGGCCTTTACCGGCCCCGCCATCCTGGCCGCCTTCAAGCTGCAATCCACTGAGCTTGCGCCCATTCTGACGACCGGCATCGTCGGCATGACCGTGGGCGCGATGCTGCTCGGCCCGGTCGGCGACCGCATCGGCCGCCGGCCCGCCGCCATGATAGGCACGGCCGTCTTCGGCATCGCCACGCTGCTGACAGCGGGCGCGACGGCGACCTGGCATATTCTCGTGCTGCGCTTCATCGCGGGCCTGGGCATGGGCGGATGCACGCCCATCGTGCTGGCGCTGGCCGCCGAGTACACGCCCGCCCGCCTGCGCGGCATGGTCATCACGGGCGTACTGCTCGGCCTGCCGGCGGGCGCCATGCTGGGCGGGCTGCTGGCGAGCCGGATGCTGCCGGTCATCGGCTGGGAGGGCATTTTCGTCGTCGGCGGCGTGGCACCGCTCGCCCTGCTGCTGGCGCTGGCCGTGCTGCTGCCCGAGTCGCTGCAGTTCAAGGCCATGCGCGGCAGCGCCGCCGGCCAGGACTACGTGGCCAGGATCCTCGGCAGGATAGTCTCGCGTCCGCTGCCCGCCGGCGCCTGCTTCTCGGTGCCCGAGGAAGCCCGTGCCCGCGGCAGCGTCAAGGCTCTGTTCTCCGCAGGCTACGCCCGCAAGACCCTGGCCATCTGGACGGTCTACCTGCTGAACTGGGTGGCCTGGTTCATGCTGCTGTCGTGGCTGCCCACGGTGCTCAAGACGGCCGGCCTGCCGGCCGACCAGGCGCCCATGGGCACCTTCACCGTCAACCTGGTGTTCATCATCTGCGCCATCCCGCTGTCGTACCTGATGCCGCGCGTGCCGACCCGCTCGCTGCTGATCGCCATGTTCGCCCTGGGCATCGCCGTCGCGCTGGGCCTGGGCTACGCGGGAACGGACTGGACGCTGGTCTTCATCCTCGTCGGCGCGGCCGGCCTGGGCGTAGGCGGCCAGCAGCTGGCGCTGAACTACCTGATCATCGGCGCTTATCCCACGGCGCTGCGCGCCACCGCCACCGGCTGGTCCATCGGCATCGGCCGCGCCGGCGCCATCATCGGCTCGGCCATCGGCGGCAGCTTCCTCGCATGGCTTGGCCCGTCGGGCTTCTTCATGGTGCTGGCCGTCCCGCTGCTGGGCGCGCTGCTGGGCGTGCTGGCCGTGGACACCAAGTCCTCGCAGCCGCTGCCCGCCGACCTTTCCCGTGCACACTGAAACCAGGAAAACCGGAATGAACCGCTACGAAAACCAGATCGCCCTCGTCACCGGCGCGGCGCAGGGAGTGGGTCGCGCCACCGCCCTGCGCCTGGCGGCCGAGGGCGCCACCCTCGTGCTGGTGGACCGCGCCATCGAGCAGGGCCGGTCGGTGGCGGAGCAGATCCGCGCGCAAGGCGGACAGGCCTCCTTCATCGACGCCGACCTGGAAACGCACGCGGGCGCCCAGCGCATGGTGCAGTACGCCATGGATACCCATGGCCGCATCGACGTATCGGTGCACAACGTCGGCGGCACCATCTGGATGAAACCCTTCTGGGAGTACACGCCCGAACAGATGCAGCGCGAGGTGAACCGCTCGCTGTGGCCCACGCTGTGGTCCTGCCGCGAAGTCATTCCCGTCATGCGCAAGCAGGGGCGCGGCGCCATCGTCAACGTCGGCTCCAACGCCACGCGCGGCATCTATCGCGTGCCCTACTCCGCCTCCAAGGGCGGCGTGCATGCCGCGACGGTCTGCATGGCCCTGGAGCTGGCCGGCAGCGGCGTGCGCGTGAACTGCGTCTCGCCCGGCGCCCTCGACAACGGCACCAGGGCCATTCCGCGCAACACCGAGCCGCCTTCCGAACAGGACCTGGCCTGGTCGCGCGAGATGTATTCCGATTGCCTCGACGGCACGCCCATGCACCGCCTGGGCACCGTGGACGAAGTCGCCGCCGCCATCTGCTTCCTGGCCGCCCCCGAGGCGTCCTACATCACCGGCCAGGTGATGTTCGTGGCCGGCGGCCACGTGGGCTGAGCCGCGCCGGAGCCCCCATGCAACCGGACGCGCCCGCCCCAACGCTGGCCGCGGCAGCGGCCGTGCTGCCCGGCCGGGCCGACGACCTGGCCCGGCTGGGCGTGCTGGCCGAAGATTCCTGGCCCGTCGTCACCGTCATCGGCAAATACAACCACGGCAAGAGCCGCCTGCTCAACGAACTGATCGGCCAGGAGGTCTTCGCCGTGGCCGACCGGCGCGAAACCGTGGCGCTCGCCGACATCGTGCATCAGCGGGTCCGCTGGCTCGATGCGCCCGGCCTGGACGCCAGCGCCGACGACGACGGCCACGCGCGGCGCGCCGCGTGGCTGCTTTCCGATATCCGCCTGTTCGTGCATGCGGCCAAGGCCGGCGAACTGGACCGGCAGGAACGGGAACTGCTTGCCGCCCTGCGGGACGATGATGCCCGCACGCACCGCCAGACCCTGGTCGTCCTGACGCAGGTCGACCAACTGGCCGACGAGGCCGAACTGCAGGCAGTGCGAGATGCCGTCGCCGCGCAGGCGCACAGCCCGCACCTCGTGTCGGCCGTGCGCCACCGCAAAGGACTGGAGCAGGGCAAGCCCCTGCTGGTCGAGCGCAGCGGCATTCCCGCGCTGCGCCAGGCGCTGGCGGCCGCCCTGGCCCAGGTGCCGCGAGCCAGCCTGCAAAAGCTGGCGGCGCGGCAGGCCGACGAAACGGCAACGCTGCACGCCGCGCAGCG
Organism: Achromobacter sp. DMS1; assembly: GCF_001270295.1. Classification (NCBI taxonomy): domain Bacteria; kingdom Pseudomonadati; phylum Pseudomonadota; class Betaproteobacteria; order Burkholderiales; family Alcaligenaceae; genus Achromobacter; species Achromobacter sp. DMS1. Next base: position 4,919 of record NZ_LHSJ01000195.1, read on the forward strand.
CCGGCAGCGAGGGAAAGAGGCGCGGCAGCACCATCACGGCGATCACGCCCAGGAAGGCCAGCGGCGTCACCACGGCGAACAGGCGCGACCAGCGCACCCGGCGGCGCTCCTCGTCGGAACAGGGCGCGGCCGGCGGCAGCGCATGATCGGGCCCGGCCGTGCCGCGGGCGAGTTCCGCCTTGTCGAAAGAGCCGGAATGCTCGATGCGCTCCAGGCTGCCGTCCTGCGCGCGGGCCTGCCAGGCCCTCAGCAGCCCGGCGTCGGCCGGTACGATCTGGCGCCGCACCAGCAGGTAGGCGATGACCAGCGCCACCCCGCCCGTGATGAGCGACAGCACCAGCGCGCGATCGGCCACGGTGGCCGCGCTGACCGCCGCGCCGGCCGCCTTGGCGCTGATGCCGGGGGCCACCCCGATGACGTAATCGGACGAAAGCGCCATGCCTTGCCCCGCGATGGCGATGGCCATGGCGCCGGCCAGCGGCGGCAGCCCTGCGGCGATCGCCGCCGGCAGCAGGATGCCGACACCAGCGGCACCGCGGGCGTGGGCCAGAAAAAGAGGGAGATCACATAGGTACAGACGACGATGATGAGAAACGAGGAATGCCCGCTGCGCATCACCTTGCGAAAGGGCTGCACCATCCGCACGTCGGCCTGCAGCGTCTTGAGCGAATTGAGCAAGGCGGTCATGAACGTGATGACCAGGAAGATGTTGAAGAGCTCCTTGGCGGCCACGAAGCTGGCCGAGAAAATGCCGATCAGGCCGCTGATGGGGTTGCCGGTAATGGCAAACACCACCAGAAACGTGCCGATCACCGACGGCACCACGACATTGGCGCGCAGAATCATCGTGAGAATGATCACGATCACGCTGAGCAGATAGACCCAATGCGCCACATTGAGTACGACGTCCGATTGCATGCGGTTCCCCTTGTATTGTGACATCCGAAATCGTCACATTGGTATACTATATTTCGTAGGGCGCTATACCAATCGAAATATGCATGCCCTAGGGAAAGCGATAAGCCTAAAAAACCCACGATTATTCAGGAGCTTGTCGGGGTTTACCCGGAAATTCCCTGACCTGTCGATAGCCGGACTGAATTTCTAGATAGACTATCGTATACATATGGAGACAAACCCATGCCGGCTCTCCCCCCTCCCGATCTCTGGCACTACGCCACCATGGCCGTGGTGGTGTTCGGCGCGGCCATCGCCCAGGGCGTGGGAGGCATCGGCTTCGCCATGTTCGCCGCGCCCGTGGCGGCGCTGTTCTTCCCCCAGCTCGCCCCCGGGCCGCTGCTCACGCTGGGCGGCTTCATCTCCCTGCTCACCGCGCTGCGCGAGCGCGCCGCCATCCACTGGCCCTCGGTCAGCTACGCGCTGGCCGGCCGGGCCGTGGGCACGCTGCTCGCCATCTACGCCATGACGCGGTTCCCGCCCCAGGCGCTGGGCGCGCTGTTCGCGGTGCTGGTGCTGGCCGCCGTGGCGCTGAGCGCGGCCGGGCTGCGTTTCGAGGCCAGCCCGGCGCGCGTCTCGGGCGCGGGCGTGGCCTCGGGACTCATGGGCACCATGACCTCGGTGGGCGCGCCGCCCATCGCCATCGTGCTGCAGCACGCCGCGCCGCCGCGCCTGCGGGCCACGCTGGGCATGGTGCTCTTCCTGGGATCGATTTTCTCGCTGTCCATGCTGGCGCTGGCCAACCGCTATACGGCGCATCACGCCGGACTGGCGCTCAGCCTGGCTCCCTTTCTGCTGGCCGGTTTCGCGGTCTCCAACCGGCTCCGCCACCGCCTGCCGCCGCACGCGGTGCGCGCCATCCTGCTTGCCGTGTGCGCGCTGAGCGCCATCGGGGTGCTTGTCAAAGCCTTCTGGGGCGCATGATGGGGCAAACACCCATCGGCGCTGCTACACCCGGTAATACAATGGAAACTGTATTCATTACGCCATGTCGCCCCCATGACCTCCGCCACCGATAGCCTGCATGCCGAGACGAAATCCGCGCCGCTCAAGATCGGCGAGCAGCATCCCCAGCTTTTCGCGGTCATCCGCGACAAGCTGCGCGAACGCATCCTGAGCGGCGAATTCACGCCGGGAGACCGCCTGGTCGAAGGGCGGCTCTCGGAAGAGATGGGCGTGTCGCGCATTCCCGTGCGGGAGGCGCTGCGCGCGCTGGCCGCCGAGGGCCTGGTCACCATCGAGCCGCGCCGCGGCGCGTCGGTGTCGGTGCTGTCGGAAGCGGCCGCCTACGACATGGTGGAAGTGCGGGCCACGCTGGAGGGCCTGAACGCCAAGCTCGCGGCCCAGCGGCGCGACGAAAAGACAGTGGAGCGGCTGCAGGCCTTCCTGCGCGAGGGCACGCAGGCGGTCAGCAGCGGACAGCTCGACAAGTTCCAGGCGCTGAATTCCCAATTCCACGAAATGCTCGCCACCGTGGCCGGCAACGCGGTGCTGACCGACCTCATGCGTTCGCTGCGCGACCGCACGGCGCTGGTGTTCGCGCCGAGCAATATGCACCGCGCCCGGCAGAACTGGGACGAGCATGCGCAGATCCTGAACGCGGTCATCGCGGGCAACGGCGACCTGGCGGCCCTGCTGGCCAGCCAGCACGTGCACAACGCCGCCAAGGCTTACACCGAAGCCAAGCAGCAGTCGCAGTCGCGGGCGTCGGCCGCTTGATCCGGCGGCCGGCGATCCGGCGGCGCCATCGAAAACCTTGCGGTAGGCGGCGTCGTGAGCGCGTGAGAACGCGTCGGGGTAGTTGCTTTCCGGGTATTCGGAGACACGACGCCGAACCAAATGCGTCCAGAGGCCGAAGCCACTCGGCCACCCACGGAGAACGTTGTTCAGCTCCTCGATCCAGGCCTTTTGCTCGGCTTCGGAGTAACCTTCGAAGGTGCGTCCGTCGATGCGCCAGGTCGACAGATATTCCCAATCACGAGTGGCAATGATGGATTCGGTGACATGGTGCGAAAATGGAACATACTTGCTGACTGCCGGCTCTTTAGCGGGCAGCGCCGGAGCGTGGTGGGTCATTGATTACGATCTCCCAGCTGCCGGCACCAACGCCGGCG
>NZ_LHSJ01000196.1:0-7939 GCF_001270295.1 Achromobacter sp. DMS1
GGCTGATGCCGAACTCCAGCAAAAAGGCGTGAAGCTGGTTGATCACGCCCGTGCGCTCGCGTACCAGCGACTCCCGTACACGGTGCAGCGCCGAGACGGTCTGCTGGGCCTCGTTGCGAACGCTCACGAACCGCATGCTTGGACGCGAGGCGGCTTCGCAGATCGCCTGCGCATCGGCGAAGTCGTTCTTGTTGCCCTGCACAAAGGGGCGCACAAACTGGGGCGAGATCAGCTTGGCCTGGTGACCCTCATCCTGCCCGTGCAGATGGAAGCTATGCTTGCCCAGATCGATACCAATCAGCGTGACGGTGTTCATGAGAGGTCTCCCAGAAAGAACAATCCCCACTCAGCGTACCGCTTCGTGGGGATCGGGCTGACCATCTCATTAAGCCCGGCGGTTGCCGGGCGGCAGGGCGGCGTCGCGGAACGCGCGTTCAGGTTTCGGCGGGCGGGGCGAGCTCGGGCGGCAGCTTGCGCAGCGTGGCCGGTGTGCGCGAGAGCTTGATGGGCGAGCCCACGCCGCGGTATTCGCCTTGCTCGAGCACCATGCCCGCGATGGCGCGTATGCGGGTGGGCGAGCGCCTGGTCCACCGTCTGCACGGCGGCGGCCGGCACGCCGTGGCGCAGCAGCCTGTCGGCCAGCGCGGCGGCCTCGTGCCGCGCAAGCAGCGCGGACAGCTCCGCGCGCAGCGCATCGCGGTTGCGCAGCCGGTCGGCGTTGAAGGCGAAGCGCGGATCGGCCGCCAGCGCCGGCCGCTCCAGCGCCTGCGCCAGCAGCGCGAACTGGCGGTTGTTGCCGACGGCCAGGAAGATCGGGCCGGAGGCGGTGGGCAGGGTTTCGTAAGGCGCGATGTTGGGATGCGCGTTGCCGGTGCGGCGCGTCTTGCCGCTGTAGAAGTAGTTGGCGGCGTGCGGATGCAATAGCGACAGCGCGCAGTCGTAGAGCGTGATGTCCAGGAACTGGCCCAGCCCGCTGCGGTGGCGCTCGTTGAGCGCCAGCAGTACGGCCACGGCGGCGTTCAGCCCGGTGACCATGTCCACCACGGGCAGCCCCACGCGCGTGGCTTCGCCGCCGGCCTCGCCGTTCCACGCTCATCAGCCGCATTGGCCTGCGCGCACGCATCGTAGCCGGGCAGGCGCCGAGCGGGCCGTCGGCGCCGAAGCCGCTCACGCGGCAATGGACGAGGCGGGGAAACGCCTGGCTCAGCGTGTCGTAGCCCAGGCCCCACTTCTCCAGCGTGCCCGGCTTGAAGTTCTCGACCAGCACGTCGGCCCCGGCCAGCAGCCGGCGCAGCGTTTCCTGCCCTTCGGGGCGGGACAGGTCCAGCGTCATGCCGTCCTTGTTGCGGTTCACGCCGATGAAGTAAGAGGCTGTCTCGCCCAGGAAGGGCGGGCCCCAGCCGCGCGTCTCGTCGCCGCCGGGCGGTTCTATCTTGAGCACGTCGGCGCCGTGGTCGGCCAGGATCTGCGTGCAGTACGGCCCGCCCAGCACGCGGGAAAGGTCGATCACTTTGCAGCCGGCCAGCGCGCCGGCATTGGGAAGCTTGGGGGACATGGCGGACGTCCGGTCAGTCGATGGATACGTGGGCGCTCTGAATCACTTCGCGCCACTTGGGAACCTCGGCCTCGATGAAGCGCGCCAGGCCTTGGGGCGTGTGGTCTTCGGCTTCGACGATGCCCTGGCTGTGCAGGGTCTCGCGGATGGCGGGATCGGCCAGCGCGGCGTCGAACGCCTGGTTGAGTTTGGCCACGACATCGGGCGGCGTGTTCTTGGGCGCGACGATGCCGAAGAACACGCTCACGTCGTAGCCCTTGAGGCCCTGCTCCGAAATCGTGGGCAGGTCGGGCAGCGCTTCCGAGCGCTGCGCGCCGGCCAGGCCGATCGCGCGCAGCTTGCCGGCCTTCACATAGGGCAGGGCGGTGAGTATGTCGGTGAACGACATGGACACCTGGCCGCCCAGCAGGTCGTTCAGGGCGGGGCCGGTGCCCTTGTAGGGAATGTGCATGATCTGGGTGCCCGCCATCTGGTTGAACAGAATGCCCGCCAGGTGCGAGGACGCGCCGTTGCCCGAGGAGGCGTAGCTCAGCTTGTCGGGGTTCTGCTTGGCGTAGGCGATGAGTTCCTGCACGTTGCGGGCCGGCACGGAGGGGTGCACCACCAGGATGTTGGGCAGGTGGCCGATGCGGATCACGGGCGCGAAGCTGGTGCGCGGATCGTAGTTCTGGTTCTTGTACAGGCTGACGTTGATGGCCAGCGGGCCGGAGGTGCCGAAGAGAATGGTGTAGCCGTCGGGCTTGGCCGCGGCTACGTATTCGGAGCCGATATTGCCGCCCGCGCCGCTGCGGTTTTCCACCACCACGGTCTGGCCCAGCGGCTGCTTGAGTTTTTCGGCCAGCCGGCGGGCCAGCGCGTCGGTGGGACCGCCGGGCGGGAAGGGAACGACCAGCGAAATGGGCCGCGAGGGGTAGGCGTCGGCGGCGTGGGCGGGGCCGCCCGCGCCCAGCGCGGCGGCGGCCAGCATCAGGGGGGCCAGATAGCGTTTCATGTCTCTCTCCAGTGGAAGACGCGCCGGCTTGTGCCGCCGGCGTCGGGGTTGCCGGCCGCCGAGCCTTCGCCGGCGGCCAGGAAGCTCAGAGGGCGTGGCGCAGGATGTCCCGGCACACGGCGGTTTCGTCGGGAGCCGCGGCGTAGGGATCGCGCGGGGCCAGGCGGTGCAGCAGCACCTGGTCTGCCAGCAGCGCGCGCGTTTCCAGCCCGGAGCTGGCGGCCTCCCCAGCGCAGCGCCGCCAGCGAGACGGCGTGGTAGAGCAGCGAGGCCGCCTGCCGGGCGAGCTCGGCGCGGTCGTCCGCGGCCGCGCGGGCGGCGAAGGCGAAGCTCTGCTCCAGCGCCTGGGCCTGGGCGGCGGCCAGCCCGGGCGGGCAGGGCGCGCCTTCGGCCAGCAGCGTGTCGACCAGGCCGCGCAGCGCGGGCAGCGAATTCTCCCGGTTGATGGCGCGCCAGCACGTCCAGCGCCACGATGTTGCTGGTGCCTTCCCAGATGGAGCCCAGGTGCGCGTCGCGCACCAGGCGCGGCTCGGTCCATTCCTCGATGTAGCCGCAGCCGCCGCGCACTTCCATCGCGTCGCCCGTGACCTTGCGCGCGTCGCGGCAGGCGCGGAACTTGATGAGCGGGGTGAGGATGCGGGCCAGGCTGGGCGGCGCCTCGCCCTGTTCGGCGGCCGCCAGCGCGCGGGCCGTCTGGAACATGACGCTGCGGGCCTGTTCGGTCCAGACGGTCATCTTGACGAGCTGGCGCTGCATCAGGGGCATGTCGATCAGGCGCTTGCCGAAGGCGCGGCGGTGCTGCGACACGTAGATGGCTTCGGTCAGGGCGCGGCGCATCAGGCCGGCCGCGCGCATGCCGTTGGACAGGCGCGAGTTGTTGATCATGTCGGCCATCTGCTTGAAGCCGCGGCCGCGTTCGCCCACCAGCCAGGCGGTGGCGCCTTCGAGGCGGATCTCGCCGCTGGCCATGGAGCGGGTGCCGAGCTTGTCTTTCAGGCGCAGGATGCGGTAGGCGTTGTGGCTGCCGTCGGCCAGGTCGCGCGGGAGCAGGAAGAGCGACACGCCCTTCAGGCCCGGCTCGGGCTCGCTGCGCGCGAGCACCATGGCGAAGCCGGCGTCGGGGTTGGAGCAGAACCATTTGTCGCCGTACAGCCGCCAGGTGCCGTCGGGCTGGGCCTCGGCGCGCACTTCGGTGGCGCTGACGTCGGAGCCGGCGCCCTGCTCGGTCATGAACATGGCGCCCTGGCGCAGGGTGTCGAAGTCCTGGGACGTGACCTGGGGCAGCACCCGCTCGACCAGGGCCGGATCGCCGTACTTGCGCAGGGTGCGGGCCAGGGAGTCGGTCATGCTGACGGGGCAGCACAGGCCGAACTCGGCCTGCACGAACAGGTGGCTCAGCGCATACTTGGCCGCGGCGGGCATGGGCTCGGGCCAGCCCAGCACGCCGCCGCGGTGCGACAGCGCGGCCAGGCCGAATTCGCCATAGGCCAGCTTTTCCAGCTCGACGTAGGCGGGGTGTTTTTCGATGCGGGACTCGTCGGCCCCGGCGCGGCTGCGCACGGACAGGGTGGGCGGGTTCTTGTCGGCCGTGGCGGCCAGCTCGTCCATCAGGCCGCCCGCCAGCGCGCCCAGGCGGTCCAGGTGCGGCAGCAGGTGCGCGTACAGGTCGGCCGGCAGGTAGCGGCGCGCCAGGGGCCCGGCATACGGGTCGGCGCGGAACAGGTTCAGGCCGCGCGAGTCGGGAATGGGCGTGGCGGCGGCGACTTGGGGGCTGACGAAGGGTTCCATGAGGGGCATCCTGCGCGGGGAGTCGGGAAAGATGCCTTGATGTTGCTCGGGTGTATTGATCTATGCAAATACCGTTTTTGTGTAGAACAATACATAAAAAGTATGAATGGAGTCCGCCATGGACCTGGACCCCCGGCTGCTGCGCTACTTCGTCGCGGTGGCGGAAGAGCGCCATTTCAGCCGCGCCGCCGAACGCCTGCACATTTCGCAGCCGCCGCTCAGCTACGCCATCCGCCAGCTCGAGGAAAACATGGGGGTGCGGCTGCTGGCGCGCACCAGCCGCCACGTGGAGCTGACCGACGCCGGTCAGGTGCTGTATCGCGAGGCGCTGACCCTGCTGCGCCAGGCGGATGAGGTGCGCACGCTGGTGCAGCGGGTGGACGCCGGGCTGCGGGGACGCCTGCGCATCGGGTTCGTGGGCTCCATGCTGTACCGCGGCCTGCCCGCGCTGCTGGCCGACATGCGCGCCGAGCTGCCGGACGTGGAGCACGTGCTCGCGGAGCTGAACTCGCACGACCAGATCCAGGCCGTGCGCCGGGGCGAGCAGGACCTGGGATTCATCCACGCCAATCCGGTGCCGGAGGGGGTGATGGCGCGCGACCTGATTGCCGAGCCTTTCAAGGTCTGCCTGCCGGCCAGCCATCCGCTGGCGGGCCGCGCCGCCTGCGGCTGGCCGAACTGGCGCACGAGGACTTCATTTTCTTCGCCCGCGCGGCGTCGCCCAGCTATTACGAAACCGTGCTGTCGCTTTGCGTGGGAGCCGGTTTCATGCCCGAAGTGCGCCATGAGGTGCGCCACTGGCTGAGCGTGGCCTCGCTGGTGTCGCAGGGCCTGGGCGTGTCCATCGTGCCGGCCTGCCTGTCGCGCAGCGGGCTGGCCGGCACGAGTTTCATCGACTTCGAACACACCGCGCGTTCCGTGAGCCAGGTCATCTGGCCCGGCGCGGGCGCTTCGCCGCTGCAGGAAAAGGCCATGGCGCTGGTCGCCCGGCATTTCGGCCTGGAGGGCGGCGCGCCGCCCGGCGGGGACCGGGCCTAGCGGAACACCACGGTCTTGTTGCGGTTGAGCAGGATGCGGTGCTCGATGTGGCTGCGCACGGCGCGCGCCAGCACCAGGGATTCCACGTCGCTGCCGACCTGGGTCAGGTCCTGCACCGTCATGTGGTGATCCACGCGCTCGATGTCCTGTTCGATGATGGGGCCCTCGTCGAGGTCGGACGTGACGTAGTGGGCCGTGGCGCCGATGATCTTCACGCCGCGCGCGTGCGCCTGGTGATACGGGCGCGCGCCTTTGAAGCTGGGCAGGAAGCTGTGGTGGATATTGATGGCGCGGCCGGTCAGGGCGCGGCACATCTCCGGCGACAGGATCTGCATGTAGCGCGCCAGCACCACCAGGTCGATGCCCTGCTTTTCCACCAGGTCCAGCACCTGGCGCTCCTGCTCGGCCTTGGTGTCGGGCGTGACGGGCAGGTGGTGGAAGGGAATGTTGTAGGACGCCGCCAGGCTGGCGTAGTCGTTGTGGTTGGAGACGATGGCGGCCACTTCGGCGCGCAGTTGGCCGCTGTGCACGCGGAACAGCAGGTCGTTCAGGCAGTGCCCCTGCCTGCTCACCATGATGAGCAGGCGCGCCTTGCGGCGCGCGTCGTGCAGTTGCAGCGTCATGCCGTATTCGGCGGCCAGGGTGTTCAGCCGCGCGCTCAGGTCGCTGGGCGCCACGGTGACAGGCAGGTCGAAGTGCACGCGCAGGAAGAAACGGCCCGTTTCTTCGTCGCCGAACTGCTGCGAATCCAGGATGTTGCACCCCAATTCGAACAACAGGCCGCTGACGCGGTAGACGATGCCCGTGCGGTCGGGGCAGGACAGGGTCAGGATGTAGTCGTTGTGCTGCATGAGGTTCGGAAAGAGATGGGACAGGAAAAAGGTCAGGCCGCGAGGCGGGCCACGGTTTCTTCGGCCAGCGCCAGGCTGGAGGTGAGCCCCGGCGATTCGATGCCGTAGAGGTTGGCCAGGCCGGGCACGCCGTGGTCGGCCGGGCCCGAAATGACGAAATCGGCGGCCGGTTCGTCCGGGCCGGAAATTTTGGGACGGATGCCGGTATAACCGGGCGCCAGCGCGTGGTCGGGCAGCGCCGGCCAGTAGCTGCGCACGGCGTCGTAGAACACGTCGGCGCGCGACGGGTCCAGCGTGTAGTCCTCGGTTTCGATCCATTCGGTGTCGGGGCCGAACTTGGCCTGGCCGCCCAGGTCGAGCGTGAGGTGCACGCCCAGCCCGGCATGCTGCGGCACCGGGTAGATCAGGCGCGAGAACGGCGCGCGCCCGGACAGCGTGAAGTAGCTGCCCTTGCACAGGTACTCGCGCGGAATGGTTCCGGCCGGCAGGCCCTCGATGCGGCGTGCCAGCGACGGCGCATGCAGGCCCGCCGAATTGATGAGCACGTTGCAGCTCAGCGTCATGGCGTCCGCGCCGCCGAATTGGAGCTGGAATCCGCCCTCCGGCAGCACCCGCGCCGACTCGAGCGGCGTGTGGAACACGCATTGCGCGCCGGCATTCTCGGCATCGCCCTGGTAGGCCAGCATGAGGGCGTGGCTGTCCACGATGCCGGTGGACGGCGAAACCAGCGCCGCGGTGCAGAAGAGCGCCGGCTCCATGGCCATGGCCTCTTCGCCCGAGATCAGGCGCAGGTCGTCCACGCCGTTGGCGCGGGCGCGCTGGGCAATGCCTTCGAGCTGCGCCGCTTGTTCGGGGCTGGTGGCGACGATGAGCTTGCCCAGCCGTTTGCAGGGCACGCCGCGCTCGGCGCAATAGGCGTACAGCAGGTGCTTGCCGCGCACGCACAGGCGCGCCTTCAAGCTGCCGGCGGGGTAGTAGATGCCGGCGTGGATGACTTCGGAGTTGCGCGAGCTGGTGCCGGTGCCGATGGCCTCGGCGGCCTCGGCGACCAGCACCTCGCGGCCCGACAGGGCGAGCGCGCGCGCAATGGCCAGTCCGACCACGCCCGCGCCGATGACGACGCAATCGATGTCCGCGTTCATGATGATTTCCTTTCGGCCCGCGTGCCGGCCGGCGTCAGGTCGAAGCCGCCCGCGTGGAACACCAGGGGGGGTTCGCCGCTGTGCCCGCAACGCTCGACTTCCCCGACCATGATGAGGTGGTCCCCCTCTTCGTACCGGCTGCGGTTGTGGCATTCGAACCAGGCGGCGCAGTGGGGGTCGAGCATGGGGGTGCCGCCGGGCGCATAGTGTACGGGAAGGCCGGCATAGCGTTCGGGCGTCTTGCCGGTGGCGAAGCGGCGCGCCAGGGCGATCTGCTCGGCGCTCAGCACGTTCACCACGTAGCGCTCGCACTGCTGGAAGGCCGCCAGCGACGAGGAGCCGCGCGACAGGCTCCACAGGATGAGCGGCGGATTCAGCGATACCGAGTTAAACGAGCTGACGGTCAGGCCGATGGGCCGGCCTTCGAGGTCGGCCGTGGTCACGACAGTGACGCCGGTGGCGTAGCGCCCCAGGGCGGTGCGGAAAAAGGCGGAGTCAAAATCGGGGGTCGAGGCTGGCATGCAATATGGATTCCGGCGGGCGCGGCGGGCGCCCGGGGTGGGGGACGCCCGCC
>NZ_LHSJ01000197.1:0-15373 GCF_001270295.1 Achromobacter sp. DMS1
GGGCCGGCCCGTTGACGCAGCGCCGCATGGCGCGCCGGCCCGTGCCTGGGCGCCGCGCCTTTGCCGCAATGCACATTGTGGTTGACCCCGGAAGGACTAGGCCGTAATGTACTTTGCGAGCCATCCAAGGACGGCGGGGGGATACCAATGACTGAGCATCAGGACGACAAAGCGGTCCTGTATACGCATTTCGGTACACACAGCCCATATTGGCGGCTAGCCGGCGACAGCGATGCCATCGAGCTCGCCGCCGTGAAGGGGGCCACCAACATCGCGATGGCGCTGCGCCCCGAACAGGCCGACAGCATCCGTTCGCTCACGGGCATCACTTCCAGCCTGCGCATCGACGTCACGCTTTACGGCGACCCGATCCGCCTGCACCTCGTCGGCCGGAAAATCGGCCCCAACGAATGGGCCGGCACCGCATCCGCCCTGGCCGACACCGAATCCGTGGCAAAAGACCTGGTCGAGGGCCTTTCGTTTGCCGAGACGGTGGTGTCCGAGGCCAACTCCGTCATCGTCATCGTCGACCAGCACGGCCGCGTCCAGCGCTTTAACAAGCTCAGCGAGGAATACACCGGCAAGCGCGAGCAGGACATCGTGGGCCGCAGCGTCTTCGAGATGTTCATGACGCGCGAGGAAGCGGCCGCGTCCCGCCGCAACATCGCCGCCTTCTACCGGCACGGCCATTCCTACGAGGTCGAGCGCCTCATCAACACCGTGAAGGGGCCGCGGCTCTTCCTGTTCCGCAACAAGTTCGTCACCAGCGGCAGCGGCGAGAAGCGCGTCTACCTCATCTGCTCGGGCACCGACATCACCGAAGAGCGCCAGGCGCAGGAGCGGCTGCGGGTGCTGGCCAATACCGACATGCTCACTGACCTGCCCAACCGCCATGCCATCACGGAGCGGCTGAAGCGGGCGCTTTCCGCGGGCGGGGGCGGACGCGGCGGGGTGCTGTTCCTCGACCTGGACAACTTCAAGCGCGTCAACGACCACTACGGCCACGGTTTCGGCGACCACCTGCTGAAAACCGTGTCGGTGGCCATTTCGAGCTGCCTCTCGGAAGGCCAGACGCTGGCCCGCCTGGGCGGCGACGAGTTCATCGTGCTGCAGGAACACGCCCAGGTCTGGGAGCTGGAGGCCACCGCGCAGCGCATCATCGAGCGTCTGCGCGAGCCATTCCGGCAGGGCCTGATCGAGGTCTACACGAGCTGCTCCATCGGCATCGCCATGTATCCCGACCATGGCGCCGACCTGGACAGCGTCGTGCGCAGCGCCGACATCGCCATGTACGTGGCGAAGGAAGCGGGCCGCCACACCTACCGGGTCTTCCAGCCCGATATGGACCGCCGCAACGCCGACTACGTATGGCTGGACACCAACCTGCGCAAGGCGCTGGCCGAAAACCACCTGATGCTCTACTACCAGCCCAAGCTGGCCAGCCGCACGGGCGAAGTCGACGGCGTGGAAGCCCTGGTGCGGTGGCGCTCGCCCGAGCGCGGCCTCATCGGCCCCGACGTGTTCATTCCCTATGCCGAGGAATCGGGCCTTATCTCGCAGCTCGGCGTGTGGGTCATGCGCGAGGCGGCGCGCCAGGCCGCCGAATGGCGCAGGCAGGGCCTGGACATCCGCATCGCGATCAACATGTCGGCGCGGCAGCTCGACGACAAGGGCGTGGTCAGCGATTTCATGCGGGCCATCAGCGACGCAGGCGGCGAGTGCATGCTCGACATCGAGCTTACGGAGAGCTGCCTGGTCGAAGACGAAGACGCGGCCATCGGGCTCATCAAGCAGTTCCGCCAGCTCGGCGCGCGCGTGCACATGGACGACTTCGGCACCGGCTATTCGTCGCTGTCGCAACTGGCGCGCCTGCCGCTGGACGCCATCAAGCTCGACGCCAGCTTCGTGCGCGGCGTCAACGAAAACCCCGTTTCGCAGGCGCTGGCGCGCGCCATCGTGGCGGTGGCCCGCACCCTGGAGCTCAAGGTGATCGCCGAAGGGGTGGAAACCCACGAAGAAACGGCGTTCCTGGATACGCTGGGCGTGGACGCCAAGCAGGGCTACCTGTACGCCAAGCCCATGCCCGGGCCGGAGTTCACGGCCTGGCTCAACCGGCGCAGCCGCCTGCACCTCATTGCCTGAATGGCGTGTTCGCGATCGCGAAGCCGCCGGGGCGGCTCCGCAGGCCGGTCCGCGCCGCGCTCAGTGCATGGTCGCCTCCATGGCGGTTTCACCGCTGGCCGCGCTGCGGCGGTTCTGGGCGATCACCAGCCGTTCCATATAGGCCCGGTCTTTCGGGTCGATGGAGAAGGCGGCTTCCACCCAGTCTTCGGTGATGTCCATCAGTTCCGAGCGCGACAGCGCCAGCACGCGCTGGCGCGCGCGCAGCATGGCGCGCATGCCGTTGAGCTTGGGCCGCATCACGTCGATGAAGGTGCGCGTGGCCCGGTAGGCCTCGCCGGGTTCGAACAGCACGTCCACCAGCCCGCGCGCATGGAACCATTCGGCCGTGTGCGATTCGCCGGTGCCGATCAGCTCTTCGGCCAGCTTCATGCCCGAGCGGCGCGCCACCAAAGAGTAGCCGCCCATGCCCGGGAACAGATTGAAGGCGATTTCCGGAAAGCCCAGGCGCGCGTTGTTCTGGGACAGCACGAAGTGGTGCGCCAGCGCCGCCTCGAAGCCGCCGCCCAGCGCCGTGCCTTCGATCATGGCCAGCGAGATGGCGCCCGTGTCGAAGCCGCGGGTGGCTGCGTGCACGCAATCCACGCACGCGCGGGCATAGGCCCGCAGCGCTTCGCGCTTGCCGTTGCGGATGGCTTCGGCGAAAAAGTTCAGGTCGCCGCCGACGTTGTAGATCTGGGGCACCAGCGAGCCCGTGACCCAGAAGTCGATCGGCAGGCCGGAGTCCTTGGCGGCGCGCGCCAGCGTCATGATCTCGTCGATCAGTTCATGATTGAAGCAGGGCCGCGGCTGCGCTCGCAGCATCATCCACATGACGCGTCGTCCCTCCTCGTAGTACGCGGAGATCTGTTTCAGATTGCCGGCGGCGGTAAAGGGGTGGCAGTCCTGATGAATGAATTGATTCATTTGCTTTCGTCCAATCGGTCAAGGTGAGTCGAAGTACTGCGTAATCAGACTAATCCAGAGAACTCGTCCTTCGTCTCATGCAAAACTCCGCCGGTTGGCCAGACTTGTCCGTAGGCCAAAGTCGGGAGTGAAACCGCCGGGAAACGCCGCCGCGCCGCGGCGCCCTCCCACCGTTGGCGGAAGGGCGGGTGGAGAAAAAGGATGAGGCGCCGCCCGAGAACCCGCATGGCGCCGCGCACGCGCGGAACGGGGCCGGCAAGCCCGCGGTTCATGCATAGGGAGGAGTCGGGAAATCGGGTGCGCCGGCCGGTCTTCCCCGCCGCCGGCCCAGATTCTTCCTATATACGAATGATTATCATTATCTATAGCATCGCGACTCGCATCACCACACAACGAGGCTCGCGATGTCTGTTTCCACTCTCTCCCGCGCCCTGGGCCTGGGCACGCTGATTCTTGCCCTGCCTTTGCCGCCGGCTCATGCGGCCACGGCGCACCTGCCCGCGATCCGCGTCGACGGCGCGGACGCCGACGATCCGCGCGTGTCCGAGGTCGACACGGCGACCCGCACGCGCACGCCGGCGCGCGAGGTGCCGCAGGCCATCGACGCGGTCAAGCTCGACGAACTGCGCAAGTACGGCGCGTCCACGCTGGGCGAGGCGCTGGCCGGCATCCCGAACGTGTCCAGCGCACAGGACACGCGCTTTGACGCGCTGCGCATCCGCGGTTTCGCTGCCGGCAGCGATTTCTATCTCGACGGCATCCGCGACGACAGCCAGTACGTGCGCGACCTGCGCAATATCGAGCGGGTGGAGGTGCTCAAGGGGCCGGCGGCCGTGCTCTACGGACGCGGAAGCCAGGGCGGCATCGTCAACCGGGTGAGCAAGGCGCCGCAGCCCGGCCGCGAATCCAGTCTCGAAGCGCAGGCGGGCAGTTGGAACCTGCGCAGCTTCTACGCGGACCTGAGCGCCGATCCCGGCGACTCGGTCAGCCTCCGCCTGAACGCGGGCCAGGAAGAGCAGGACAGCTTCCGCCGCCGCATTGAGGGCACGCGGCAGCTCTTCGCGCCTTCGGTCCATTGGCGCGTCGCGCCGGGCCTGGACTGGGTGGCCCAGTACGAATACAGCCGCTACCGGCGCACGCCCGACCGGGGCGTGCCCGGCGTGGACGGCCGCCCGGCCGATGTGGGCCGCCGCGCCATCTACGGCGACCCCGGGCGCGACTACATCGACGACCGCGCGCGCGGCTTCCGCTCGCGGCTCGCCTACCGCCTCTCGCCCGATTGGCAGGTGCGCCACACGCTGGGCGTCTTCCGGCTGCACAGCGAGTTCGACAATACCTACCTCACCGGCTATCGCGCGGCCACCGGCAAGGTAGGCCGCGTACGCTGGCAGCAGGACCTCAACACCCGCAACATCGTCAACAACCTGGAAACGGAAGGGCGGTTCCATACCGCGGGCATCGAGCATCGCGTGCTTGCGGGGCTGGAGTTCGGCGACCAGCAACGTTCTCCCACGCTGCATCGGGCGGCGTCGCGGGGCCCGGGCGCGCGGCCGGTGCCCCAGCTCGATCTGTACCGCCCCGATCTGTCGCAGCAGCACCAGGGCGCCATGGAGCTTGCCAGCGACGCCCGCCACCAGGCGGAAAGCCGCGGCTTCTATCTGCAGGACCAGATCCGCTTCAGCGGGGCGTGGAGCGTGCTGGCCGGGGTGCGCCTGGACCGCTTCCGCATCGAATCCGCCAACCGCGTGCTCGGCATGTCGGCTTCGCACCGCAGCCGCGGCGTGAGTCCCCGCCTGGGCGTGGTCTGGAGCCCGCTGCCCGCGCATTCGTTCTATGCCTCATACAGCAAGACCTTCTCGCCCACCGGCGGCGGCACGATCGGCATCGCGCCCAACGCCCGGGGCAACGCCAACCGCCTTCCGCCGGAGCACACCCGCCAGTACGAGGCGGGCGTCAAGAGCGACTGGCTGGGCGGCGGCCTGAGCACCACGCTGGCGGTCTATCAGCTCGAACTCTACAACCGGCGCACGCGCGACCCGGACGATCCCTCCTTCATCCGGCTCACCGGCCTGCAGCGTTCGCGCGGGCTGGAGCTCACCGCCGCCGGCCGGCTGGCCGCGAACTGGTACCTGCGCGGCGGGCTGGGCCTGCAGCATGCCTCCATCGTGAAGGACGGCAACGGCATGGCCGGCCGGCGCGTGGGCAATGTGGCGCAGCGCAACGGCGGCATCTACCTGGCTTACCGGCCCGCCGAGGGCTGGCATGGCGAAATCGGCGCCACGTTCATGGGCCAGCGCTATGCCGACAGCGCCAATACCGTGACGCTGCCGGGCTACGCGCGCTGGGACGCGGCGGTGGGCTACCGACAGGCGCGCTGGGACTGGACCCTGGCCATGCGCAACCTGGCCGACAAGACCTACTACGCCTCGGCCGCCAGCGCCGGCCAGATCCGGCCGGGCGAGCCGCGCACCGTGGTGGCCACCGCCAGGTACCGCTTCTGAACGGACAACGGCCGGCGTTCAGGCCAGCCCGCCATTGGCGCGCAGGATCTGGCCGTTGATCCAGCCGCCGTCGGGGCCGGCCAGGAACGACACCACGCCCGCGATGTCCTCGGGCTGGCCCAGGCGTTCCAGCGGCGGCATCTTCGCATAGCGTTCGATGAGCTCCGCGCTCTTGTCCTTGAGGAAAAGCTCCGTGGCCACCGGCCCCGGCGCCACGGCGTTCACGGTGATCCGGCGGCCGCGCAGCTCATTGGCCAGCACGCGGGTAAAGCCTTCCACTGCCGCCTTGCTGGCGATGTAGGCGCCGTAGCCCGGCAGGTTCAGCGCCAGCGTGGTGCTCGACACGTTGATGATGCGGCCGCCCTCGGCAAGGCGCGTGGCCGCCAGGCGCAGCGTATTGAACGTGCCGCGCGTGTTGAGGTCGAAGGCCTGGTCGTACAGCGCATCGCTGGTGTCGGCCAGCGGCGCCAGCTTGAGCATGCCCGCGCTGTTGACCAGCACGTCGATCCTGCCTAGCTGGCGTTCCACCTCGTCGAACAGGTTGCGCACCTCGTCGGGGCGGGCGACGTCGGCGCGCAGGGGCAGGGCGCGTCCGCCGGCCTGGCGGATTTCCTCGGCCAGCGCTTCGGCGCGGTCGGCGCTGGAGGCATAGTTGATGGCGACCGCCATGCCGTCGCGGGCCAGGCGGCGCGCGATGGCTGCGCCGATGCCTCGGGAGGCGCCGGTGACCAGGGCGGTGCGGGGAGAAGTCGGTGTCGTCATTTCGGGGGGGCTCCATGAGCGGAAAACCGGGAAAGGGGCGGCTGCGCGACGGGCTGCCCGGCCGCGGCTCAGACCAGGCCGGTCAGGTAATACACGCCGATCACCAGGAATACGGAAAGCGTGGATATCAGCGTAATGGCAAAAATGTCGCCGTACGACTGGCGGTGGGTGAGGCCGGTGACGGCCAGCAGCGTGATCACCGCGCCGTTGTGGGGCAGCGTGTCCATGCCGCCGCTGGCCATGGCCGCCACGCGGTGCAGCACGTCCATGGGAATGCCGGCCGCCCGGGCGTTCTCGGCAAAGGTCTGCGCCATCGCGGCCAGCGCGATGCTCATGCCGCCCGAGGCCGAACCCGTGATGCCGGCCAGCGCGGTGACGGCCACCGCTTCGCCCACCAGCGGGTCGGGAATGGCCTTCAGGCCATCGGCCACCAGCAGAAAGCCCGGCAGCGCCGCGATGACGCCGCCGAAGCCATACTCCGCGGCGGTGTTCATGGAGGCCAGCAGCGCGCCCGCTACCGCGCTCTTGCTGCCTTCGGCGAAATGCGCCCTGACGCTTTTGAACGAGAACAGCAGAATGGTCGCGATGCCCGCGATCAGCGCGCCCATGACGGCCCACAGCGCCACGCGGTCGCTGGCGTTGGCCGGCAGCGGCGCGGGCAGGCCGGGCAGTTCCACCGCGGCGCCGGCCGATACCAGGCGGGTATCCAGCGGGTGAGCAGGAAGTTCGCCACGCCCACGACCACCAGCGGCAGCAGGGCGACCAGCGGATGGTGCGCGGGCTGGCCTTCGGGCGTGACCGGCTCGTTGCGCAATTCCGCGCCGTAGGATTCGCCCGCGGCGGCGGCGCGGCGGCGCCGCCATTCGAGGTAGGCCAGGCCGGCGGCCAGCGTGAACAGCGCGCCGGTCAGCCCGAGCCAGGGCGCCGACCACGTCGTGGTGTCGAAAAACGTGGTGGGAATGATGTTCTGGATCTGCGGCGTGCCGGGCAGCGCCGTCATGGTGAAGGTGAAGGCGCCCAGCGCGATGGCGCCCGGCATCAGCCGCTTGGGGATGCCGCCTTGCCGGAACATCTCGGCGGCGAAGGGGTAGACCGCGAACACCACCACGAAGAGCGATACGCCGCCATAGGTGAGCACCGCGCACACCAGCACGATGGCCGCGATGGCGCGCTCGGCCCCGATCAGGCGCAGCACGGCCTGCACGATGGCGCGCGAGAAGCCGGAGATCTCGATCAGCTTGCCGAATACCGCGCCCAGCAGGAACACCGGAAAGTAGAGCTGGGCGAAGCCCGCCATGCGCTCCATGAACACGCCCGAGAAAACCGGCGCCACGGCGGAAGGATCGGTGAGCAGCACGGCGCCCATGGCCGCGATGGGGGCGCACAGGATCACGCTGTAGCCCCGGTAGGCCGCCAGCATCAGGAAGGCCAGCGCCGCCACCACGATAAACAGTCCAGTCATTCGGTGCTCCGGAAAAGAATGAGGTCCAGGTCGGCTGGGCTACACCTTACTTCATTCGTTTCCGGAAATGGGCGCGCCGGCGCGGCTTCAGGCGGCGTCGAGCAGCGCGGCCGNGGTCGAATTATCCTGCGACTGTCGTTGGGTATGAATCTGTATGAAATACAGGCAACGGTGACTTTTGAGGAAACGCCGGACTACATGGCTCAGCGCGTGCTCCACTGGATAGATGAGGCKGCRRMTGCCGCCCCCCAGCAACAGCGAGCCGGTGCAGATGCCGAAGACATGACGCGCCGCCAGCGCCTGCCTGCGCGTGAACGCCACCCAATCGGGATCGAGCAGCGCCGCGTCGGTGCCCGGCCCGCCCGGCACCACCAGCAGGTCACAGGGCGGCGCGTCGTCCAGCGTGCGGGTCGGCACGAAGGCCAGCCCACGGTCGGAACGCACGGGCTCGCGCGTCTTGGCCACCAGGTCCACGGTGAAGCCCGGCGCGGCGGCCAGCACTTCGTAGGGCCCTGTCATGTCGAGCTGGGTCAGCCCCTCGAACAGCACTATGTTCACCTGCATCGCAACCCTCCTTCAAGGCACAGGCTTGCAGCATAGCGCGACCCGCGCGGCTCAACCGGCCGAGCCCGCGGAAACGCCGCCGCAGACGTACAGAAGCTGGCCCGTGATGAAGCCCGCGTCGCGGTGCAGGAACATGGCCACCGCGTGCGCCACCTCCTCCGGCCGCCCCACCCTGCCCACGGGAATGGCCGCTTCCAGCGCCAGCGTGCGCGGATCGCCGGGCGGATTGGACTGGTTGAACAGCTCCGTGGCCACCGGGCCCGGCGCCACCGTGTTGACGGTGATGCCGTCGGCCGCCAGCTCCAGCGCCCAGGTGCGCGACATGCCGGCCAGCCCGGCCTTGGACGCGCCGTAGGCGGTGCGCCCCGGCTTGCCCAGGCCGGCGCGGCTGCCGATATTGACGATGCGTCCGAAGCGCGCGGCGCGCATGGCCGGCAGCAGCGCCTGCGCCAGTACCATGGGCGCGATCAGGTTGAGCGCCAGCGTGTGCGCCATGTCGGCCGGGCTTGCGTCCGCCAGCGGCGCCACGCGGATCAGGCCGGCGTTGTTGACCAGGTGCAGCACCTGACGGCTGGCGGCCAGCTCCCGGGCCGCCGCCGCGGCGGCCTCGGTGTCGCTCAGGTCCACCGGGCGGAAGGTTTCGCCCGGCATCGGATCGGCGGGCGGCGTACGGCTGAAATTGACCACGTCGAAACCGTCGGCCAGGAGCCGCGCCGCGATGGCGCGGCCGATGCCGCGGCTTGCGCCCGTGACGAGAGCGGTAGGCTTGTTCATTGCGCGGTGATCCCCTTGTCTTTGATGAGCTGCCCCCACTTCTTGCGCTCCGCGCGCTCGAAGGCGGCCAGGTCGTCGCCGAACAGCGTGCCCGGCTTGGCGCCCATGGTGGCGAAGCTCGCCGCCAGCGCCGGATCGCGCAGGCCGCCGCGCGCCGCCTCGATGAGCTGCTTTACCACCGGCGCCGGCGTGCTGCGCGGCGCGTACAGCGCGAACCATGCAGTGACGTCGAACCCGGGCAGGCCCGATTCGGCCACCGTGGGCAGGTCGGGCACGGACGGGTCGCGCTGGGCGGACGTAACGGCCACGCCGCGCACCAGCTTGCCGTCCTTGATCTGCGCCAGCGACCCGGGCAGGTTGTCGAACAGCAGGTCCACCTGCCCGCCCGCCACCGCCGGCAACGACGCCGAGGTGCCCTTGAACGGCACGTGCAGCAGCGGAATGCCCGCCATGGCCTCGAAATACGCGCCCGTGAGATGCACCGAGGAGCCCACGCCCGGCGAGGCATAGGTGAGCTTTTTCTCCTTGGCGGCACGCGCGGCCTCGATGATGTCGGCCACCGTCTTGTAGGGCGACTTGGCGCTGACGGCGATCACGTTGGGCGTGGTGGACACCAGGGCGATCGGGACCAGGTCGTGCTCCGGGTCGAACGCCATGTTGCTGTAGAGGAACTGGTTGATGGTCTGGGTGCCGATGGTGCCCAGGCCCAGCGTGTAGCCGTCGGCCTTGGCGCGCGCCACGTAGGCCATGCCGACGTTGCCGCCCGCGCCGGGCTTGTTTTCCACCAGCACGGTCTGCTTCAGGCCGGGCTCCATGGCGTGCGCGATGGCCCGGCCGAAGATGTCGGCGCCGCCGCCCGGCGGATACGGCACCACCACGGTGACGGGATGCTCCGGATAGCCTGCCGCGTGCGCGCCGGACAGGGCCAGCAGGCCGAGCGTGGCGGCCAGGGCCGCCGCCAGCCGGCGGCGGCCGGCCAGCGGGTGCGGGAAATGCTTCATGGACTGTCTCCTTGTCGGATCCGCTGCGGCGGATTTATGCTGTTCTAAAAGTACGTAAATACGTACTATATTCATATGAACACGAAAACCCTCGAGGAGACAATCCGATGAAACGCTGGAAACACCGCCCCGAAGGCTCCACCTGGGGCGATTTCGGCCCCGACGACGAGATCGGCCGCCTCAACCTGCTCACGCCCGAGAAAGTGCTGCAGGGCGTGCGCGAGGTGCGCGCCGGACAGGCGTTCTGCCTGTCGCTGCCGCTGGACCTGCCGGGTGGCAACGTGCTCAACCCCCGCCGCCACGCGCCCATTCTCGCGCCCACCACGCGCGAGGGCACGCCCTATCTCAATTTCGCCATGTCGGCCGTGCAGCCGGGCGCGGTGGACGTGCTGTCGGACGACCAGGTCACCCTGTCGATGCAGTACTCCACCCAATGGGACGGCCTGTGCCACGTGGGCGCGCTGTTCGACATCCAGGGCGACGGCGAACCCCGCCGCGTGTATTACAACGGCTACGCGGCCGGGGTGGACGTGCTGGGCGGCGCAGATGCGGGCGGCGACGCCTGCTGCCCGCCTGGCCGCTCGTATGCCCGCCGGCTCGGCATCAACCGCTACGCCGAGAAGGGCATGCAGGGCCGCGGCGTGCTGGTGGACCTGGAGCGCGCGTTCGGCCCGGGCCGCACCGTGGTGGACCATGCCGGCCTGCAGACGGCCATGCGCGCCCAGGGCGCGGTGGTGGAGCCGGGCGACATGCTCGTGTTGCGCACCGGGTTCGCCGAGGCCGTGCTGGCGATGAACGGCGAACCGGACGCGCACGCGCTGGAGCAGACCGGCGCGGTGCTCGACGGCTCCGACCCCGCCTTGCTGCAATGGATCACCGATTCGGGAGTGGCCGCCATCTGCGCCGACAACTACGCCGTGGAAGCCTATCCGGCCCGCGGCGCGGGCTCCTCGCATTCCGTGCTGCCGCTGCATCACCACTGCCTGTTCAAGCTGGGCGTGCCGTTGGCCGAGCTCTGGTACCTGAAAGAGCTGGCCGACTGGCTGCATGCCAACGGACGCTCCCGCTTCCTGCTCACCGCACCCCCGCTGCGCATGCCCGGCGCGGTGGGCTCGCCCGTCACGCCCATCGCCACGGTCTGATTTTTTCCTGTCTTTCCATGCCTTCCATGTCCGACTCCGATACGTTTTCCGAGCGCCTGGCCGCGCTGGCGGCCAGCCGCCCCGACGCCGTCGCCCTCATCGACCGCGACCGCCCCCTGAGCCGCGCCGCGCTGTTCGGCCGCAGCCGCGCGCTGGCCGCGGGGCGTGGCCAGCCTGGGCGTCGGGGTCGGCCACCGCGTGGCGCTGTGGCTGCCCAACTGCGCGGCCTGGGTGGAATCCTTCCTGGCCTGCGCGCACCTGGGCGCGCTGGCGCTGGCCGTGAACACGCGGTTCCGCGCCCTCGAACTGGCGGACATTCTCGGCCGGGGCCGGGCCGACTGGCTGATCTATTGGCCGGGCTTCAAGGCCATTGATTTCACCGGCATTCTCAACGGCGTGCCGCCGGAACGCCTGGGCCGGCTGCGCGGACTGGTGGCGGTGGACGAACAGGGAGGCGCGCCCTTGCCGCAGGCGCACGGCCTGCCGGCCCATCGCTATGACGAGCTGCTGCGCGCCCCGCAGCAGCCGCCCCGCGGCCCGCGCCCAACGCCGGCGTGCTGTGCTTCACCACGTCCGGCACCACCTCCAAGCCCAAGTTCGTACTGCACGACCAGCGCACCCTGCTCGCGCACGGCGACGCCATCGCGCGGGCCTACGGCTACAGCGACGATGCCTGCGTGCTCGCCAGCGCGCCGTTCTGCGGCGCCTTCGGCTTCGCCACGCTGGCGGGCGGCCTGGCGGCCGGCGTGCCGGTCGCGTGCGAGCCGGTGTTCGACGCCGCCGGCGCGGCGCGGGCGGTCAAGCGCCATCGGGTCACGCACACCTACGCCAACAACGAGGCGCTGGTCGGCATGATGCAGGCCGCCGCCGGCCCGGACGATTTCTCCTCGGCCCGGCTGTTCGGATTCGCCAGCTTCACGCCGGCACTGGACAACCTGCTGGACCTGGCCCGCGACGCCCGCGTGCCGCTGACCGGGCTGTACGGGTCCAGCGAGCTGATCGCGCTGGTGGCCGCCCAGCCGCGCACGCCGGCCGAAGGCGACACCGCCGCCCGCTACCTGCCGGGCGGCACGCTCATCTACCCCGAGGCCCGCGTGCGCGCGCGCGATCCGGCCACCGGCCAGATCCTGCCGCACGGCGAATCGGGCGAAATCGAAATCCTCTCGCCCAGCCTGATGCTGGGCTATCTGGACAACCCCGAAGCCACGGCGGCCGCCTGCACCGAGGACGGCTATTTCAAGACGGGAGATCTGGGCTACACGCTCTCGCCGCGCCAGTTCGTGTTCCAGACCCGCATGGGCGATTCCCTGCGCCTGGCGGGCTTCCTGGTGAACCCGGTGGAGATCGAGCAGGTGGTGGAATCGCTGCCCGGCGTGCGCGCCTGCCAGGTGGTGGGCGCCATGAAGCAGGGCAAGACCGTGCCCTATGCTTTCGTGCTGCTGCACGACGGCGCCCAGCCCGATCCGGCCGGCTGGACGGCCGCCTGCAAGGCGGCCATGGCCGGCTTCAAGGTGCCCGCGGGCTTCTCGGCGCTGCAGGCGTTCCCTTCCGTGGAAAGCGCCAACTCGGTCAAGATCCAGAAACATAGACTGCGCGAGATGGCCGAGGCTATGCTGGCGGCCTCGTCCTGACCCCCGGCCTTTTCCATGTCCGCGCGCAAACTCTTCTCGCACAGCCCCCAGCCCCTGTATCTGCAGGCGGCCGCTTTGTTCCGCAGCCACATCCAGAACCGGACGTGGAAGCCGGGACAGCAGATTCCGCCGCTGGAGTCGCTGACGCAGACCTACGGCATTTCGCGCGCCACGGTGCGCCAGGCGCTGGGCATGCTGGAAGAAGACGGCCTGATCCGCCGCTCACGCGGCTCGGGCACTTTCGTCAACGCGGCGCTGCCCGAAACCCCCACGCTGCTCATTCCCAAGACCTGGGCCGAAACCGTGGAACTCAGCAACCAGCTCGGCACCGTGGCGCTGGTGGAATCGAGCGCGGACTCGCCGCTGCCCGACACGCTGGGCATGCCCTGCGCGGCGCGGCGCGACGGCCGCTTCCAGTACCTGCGCCGCGTCCACACCACGCAGGCCGGCCCCTTCTGCTACAGCGAGGTGTTCATCGACAGCGGGCTCTTCCGCAAGCATCGCGCCCGCATGCAGAAAAGCACCGTGGCGCCGGTGCTCGACCAATACTACGGCGCGCGCATCAGCGAGGCCAGGCAGGTGCTCAACGTGATCGAGGCCGGCCAGGAGTCCGCCGAATCGCTGGGCATTCCGGTGTCCTCGCCGGTGGCCGAGATCCGCCGCTACGCCTGCATCGACGGCCGGGTGGTGTACTACGCCCGCCTCGAGTTCCCGTTCCGCAAGGTGCGCATGGAGTTCGACCTGCTGTCGGACCGCTGAACCCGCCCCTTTTCTTTTCCACTACCCAGGAGACCGCCGCCCGCCATCGTCATTTGCGACATGCCGCAGCAACCGCCGCTTCGAACCATAAATCCGCATAACGGGAGACAAGCCATGTTTCATCGAAAGAAGCCCCGGATTTCGCAGCCGTTACGCAGCACCCTCGCCGTCCTGTCCCTGGCCGCCCTGCCGGCCCTGCCCGCCCACGCACAGCCCGCGCCCGCGATTTCCGATGACGTGGTGCGGCTGGGCCTGATTCTGGACATGAGCGGCGTCTACGCCGACGTGACCGGCAAGGGCAGCGTCACGGCCGCCGAGATGGCCATCGCCGATTTCGGCGGCGCCGTGCTCGGCAAGAAGATCGAATTGCTTACCGTCGATCACCAGAACAAGGCCGACCTCGCCTCGGCCAAGGCGCGCGAGTGGTTCGACACGCAGCACCTGGACGCCATCATGGACGTGGCCGGTTCCGCGCCGGCCCTGGCCGTGCTGGAAGTGGCGCGCGAGAAGAAGAAAATCGTGATGTTCAGCGGGCCCGGCACCGAGCGCATCACCAACGACTTGTGCTCGCCGTATTCGGTCCACTACACCTACGACACCTGGTCGCTGGCCAACACCACGGCGCGCGCCAACGTGGAGCATGGCGGCAAGACCTGGTATTTCCTGACGGCCGACTATGCTTTCGGGCACACGCTGCAGGCTTCGGCCACCGAGGTCATCGAGCAGCACGGCGGCAAGGTGCTGGGCGCCTCGCGGCACCCCATGGGCGCCAGCGATTTCGCCTCGTACCTGCTGCAGGCCCAGGCGAGCAAGGCCCAGATCATCGGCCTGGCCAACGCCGGCGGCGACACCGTCAACGCCATCAAGGCCGCCAGCGAGTTCGGCCTCACCAAGGGCGGACAGAAAATGGCCGGCCTGCTGCTGTACATCAACGACATCCATGCCATCGGCCTGGAAGCCACCCAGGGCCTCACCCTGACCGAGGCGTTCTACTGGGACATGAACGACCAGACCCGGGCATGGTCGCAGCGCTACTATGACAAGCTCAAGAAAATGCCCAACATGAGCCAGGCCGGCACCTACTCCTCCGTCATGCATTACCTGAAAGCGGTGCAGGCGGCCGGCACGGACGAAACCGCCGCCGTCAT
This sequence comes from Achromobacter sp. DMS1, assembly GCF_001270295.1. Lineage (NCBI taxonomy): Bacteria > Pseudomonadati > Pseudomonadota > Betaproteobacteria > Burkholderiales > Alcaligenaceae > Achromobacter > Achromobacter sp. DMS1. The sequence continues at coordinate 14,832 of NZ_LHSJ01000197.1, forward strand.
GAAGCAAATGAAGGCCATGCCCATCCACGACTTCTTCGCCCCCAACGGCCGCATCCGCGAGGACGGCCGCATGGTGCACGACATGTACCTCTTCGAGGTGAAAAAGCCGTCGGAGTCCAGGCGGCCCTGGGACTACTACAAGCTGGTGGCGACGCTGCCGGGCGACCAGGCCTTCATGCCCCTGTCGCGCTCGAGCTGCCCGCTGGTCAAGCACTAGGACCGCGCCCCATGGAAGCCGCGCCGCTCTACCCCATTCCCGCCACCATTGCCGCCGTCGTGCGCAACGGGCAGGTGCTGCTGGTGCGGCGCGCGCATCCGCCGGACCAGGGAAAATGGGCCTTTCCGGGCGGCAAGATCCATTGGGGCGAAGACGTGCGCGCCGCCGCGCTGCGCGAGCTGGAGGAAGAAACCGGCGTGCGGGCCCGGGCCCTGGCCGTTTTCGACGCGGTGGACGTGCGCGACCTCGACGACGCCGGCCGGCTGCGCCGGCACTACGTGCTGATCGCCGTCGCCTGCCGCTGGGTGTCGGGCGAGCCCAGGGC
>NZ_LHSJ01000198.1:0-7872 GCF_001270295.1 Achromobacter sp. DMS1
CGCGGTCGCTGGTCCAGCCCATGCCCAGCGCGCCGCCGCTGTCGCGGCCGTCGCTGTTGGGCAGCCGGCCGTGGGGGCGAGGCCGCGTCCGGATCGGCGGCCCGCGCGCGGGCCGAGCGCGCATCGCGGGAATGCGCAGCTCGCTGGTTTCGCGGCGAACACGTCGGCGTGCACGGCGAACGTGCCGTCGCCGCCTTCCACGCGCGCGCTGCCGCTGCGCGAGGTGTTGGCGCCGCCATATTCGCCCTGTATCTGGCCCTGCACTCCCTGGATGGGTTCGGTGGGGATGCGGTTGTCGATGGTGTTGACCACGCCGCCGATGGCGTTGCCGCCGTAGAGCAGGGCGCCGGCCCGCGCAGGATTTCCACGCGGTCGGCCGCCTGCGGGTCGGTGGGCACCTGGTGGTCGTAGGAAAGCGAGGACGCGTCCAGCGCGCCTACGCCGTTGTTCAGCAGCCGGATGCGGTCGCCGTCCATGCCGCGGATGATGGGCCGGCCCACCATCGGGCCGTAGCTGGTGGCGGCCACCCCGGGCAGGCCGTTGAGCGTGGCGCCCAGGTCGGCGCCGGCCAACGCGAAACAGGCGGGCGCGTCGAAGCGCAGCGTAGGGGCCGGCCAGCGTGATTTCCAGCGTGGCGCAGTCTTGTGTGTTGCCCGCCAGCGCATTGGCCAGCCGGTGCGCGCGCTCGTCCATGGCGCCGCGGCCGGAATGCCCTGATGCTGGCAGCCTTCGCGGCCGCGGTCCTGGAAGCTGGACAGCATGCCGGGCTTGAGCACCGTGAAGCCCGCGGGCGCACCTTCGCGGGGCGCGCCTTCGCGGGGCGCGCCGCGGTCTTCGCTCCTGGACTGGCGCGGGAGGCTCATGCGCGTTCTCCCCGCAGCCGTTCGAATTCTTCGGGGCCGATGGGCACGAAGCGCACCGAGTCGCCGGGCTGCAGGAGCGCCGCGGGCTCGCGGGCGGGATCGAACAGCGCGAGCGCGAGGCGCCGATGAGGTTCCAGCCGCCCGGCAGCCGCGCCGGGTAGATGACGGTCTGGCGGTTGGCCACGGCCACCGCGCCGGCGGGCACGGCGGTGCGCGGCGACGCGCGGCGCGGAATGTTGAGCCTGTCGTCGTGCACGCCCAGGTAGGCGTGGCCGGGCGCGAAGCCCAGCATGAACACCATGGCGCGCGGGCCCGCTGTGCACGGCGATGATCTCGTCGGGCGTCAGGCCGGCGGCGCGGGCGACGTCGTCCAGGTCGGGGCCGTGTTCGCCGCCGTAGCAGACGGGGATGTCGATCTCGCGCCCGATCCGCGTCCTCGGCCGCGATGCCGGCGCCGAGCAGGGCCTCGATGCGGTCCGCCAGCGCGCCCGTAGGTGGGCGTGCCGCCGGCGTCGGGCCGGTAGTGCACGGCCACGGCCACGAAGGACGGCACCACGTCGGTCACGCCGGGCAGCCCGGCTTCGCGCAGCCGCCGCGCGGCGGCCAGGCACAGCCGGCCGGTGGCGGCATCGATTTCCGTACCGAAGTCGATGATGAGGCAGCGGTCACCCTGGGGGAGGATGCGCCAGCGGGTCCGGCCGGTGAAAGAGAATCGGAATGGGCATTCAACGGCGCGAAACCTTCATAGAGGGGGTTACTTGGCGAACAGGGAATCCAGGTTCTTGAAGGCCTTGAACTCCAGCGCGTTGCCCGACGGATCCAGGAAGAACATGGTGGCCTGCTCGCCCACCTCGCCCTTGAAGCGGATGTAGGGCTTGATGACGAATTCGGTGCCGGCGTCGGTCAGGCGCTTGGCCATGGCTTCCCATTGTTCCATGGAGAGCACGGCGCCGAAATGGCGCACCGGCACATTGTGCGAATCGACGGCGCTGGTGGCCTTGTGGCCGCATTCGCCGGGCGACAGGTGCGCCACGATCTGGTGGCCGTAGAAATTGAAGTCCACCCATTCGGACGAGCTGCGCCCCTCCGGACAGCCCAGTTTTTCGCCATAGAAGGCGCGGGCTTCTTCCAGGTCGCGGACCGGGAAGGCGAGGTGGAACGGCGGGAGGGAGGTTTGGGCGGACATGCAAGGCTCCAGAAGGCAAAGATTAAATCAAAACGCGGATGCGGGCGGCAAGCCCGCGCTCCGCGTTCCGGAATAAAGGCAGACTTAGTGTAGAGATTGTTTTTTTGATTGAAAAACGATATTTTTTGAGACTAAGCAACAAAAAAATCGATTGTGATAAAGGAATTCAAAACCTTCATCGCCGTGGCGCGCGACGGCACGTTTACGGGCGCGGGGGCGCAGCTCGGCCTGACGCAGTCCGCCGTCAGCGCGCAGATCCGGCGGCTGGAGGAATACCTGGGCGTGGCGCTGTTCGACCGCGGCGCCCGCGCGGCCGTGCTCAACGCCCATGGCCGCGACATGCTGCCCCAGGCCGAAGAGCTGGTCGCCATGGGCCGAGGCGCATGGGCGGGCGGGGGCGGGGCAGGTGAGCGGTTCGCTGCGCATCGGGCGCCATCGTGTCGGCGGCAGCAGGATCTGAGGTGCGCGCGCTGGGCGGCTTGCGCGCCGCCTATCCGGATGTGCGGGTGCGCATCGTGCCGGGCGTGTCGCTGTCGGCTGCTGGGCCAGGTGGACGCGGGGCGAGGGTGGGACATGGGCCGTGGTCATCCGGCCGCCCTTCGCGCTGCCGCCCGAACTGGGCTGGCTGCCGCTGCTGCGCGAGCCCATGGTGCTGGCCGCGCCGGCCGCCGCGCCGCAGGCTTCCTGGCGCGAGCTGCTGTCCACGCAGCCGTTCATCCGCTACGATCGCGCGTCTTTCGGCGGCCGCGCGGTCGACCGCTTCCTGAAAAAGCACCGCATCCACACGCACGAAGCGGTGGAGCTGGACGAGATCGAGGCCATCGCCGGTCTGGTGCGCACGGCCTGGGCGTGGCGCTGCTGCCGCACCTGCGCGGCCTGGACGAAACCGGGCTGCGCCTGCTGCCGCTGGGCGAGGCGGCTTTTTATCGGGAGATCGGCATCATCGGCCGCCTGCCTTTCGAACCGGGCAGCGTGCGCCAGAAAATGGCCGACTGCCTGGCCGAGGCGCCGCCGAGCCCTGAAAGCGGGCCGGCGGCCCGGGCCTCAGACGCGGTCGCAGCGCACGGTGATGGGGTGGTTGCGCAGCGTGCTCATCACCACGTCGTCCACCTGGCCCTCGACATCGGTGATGACATAGCCGATCTGCCCCTTGGTCTGCAGGCTCTGGCTGACGATGTTCAGCCCGTGCTGCGCCATGAGGTTGTCCAGCGTGCCCAGCGCGCCGGGCGCGTTGCGGTGCACGTGCAGGATGCGCGCGCCGCCGGCGGGCTCCAGGTAGGGCAGCTCGGGGAAGTTCACCGCGCCCTTGGTGGTGCCGGCCTGCAGGAAGCGCACCAGCTTTTCGGCCACTTCGCGGCCGATGTTCTCTTGCGATTCCTGCGTGCTGCCGCCGATGTGCGGCGTGAGAATGACGTTGGGCAGGCCGATGAGCGGGCTGGCCAGCGGCTCGCCCGCGCCCTTGGGCTCCACCGGGAACACGTCCAGGGCCGCGCCGGCCAGGTGGCCGGACGTCAGGGCGGCATGCAGGGCGTCGATGTCCACCACCGTGCCGCGCGAGGCATTGATGAGGATGGCCCCGCGCCGCATGCGCGCGATGGTGTCCGCGTTCATGATGTTCTCGGTGGACTTGCCGCCCGGCACGTGCAGCGTGACCACGTCGGACTGCTCCAGCAGCTCGTTCAGCGTGGACACGGCGCGCGCGTTGCCCAGCGGCAGCTTGGCTTCGACGTCGTAGAACACCACGCGCATGCCCAGGCTTTCCGCCAGGGTGCTGATCTGCGAGCCGATGTTGCCGTAGCCCACGATGCCCAGCGTCTTGCCCCGCGTTTCGAAGGCGCCGGAGGCGGTCTTGTCCCAATGGCCCTGGTGCACGCGGGCGTTCTTCTCGGGAATCCGGCGCAGCAGCAGGATGGCCTCGCCCAGCACCAGCTCGGCCACCGAGCGCGTGTTGGAGAAGGGGGCGTTGAAAACCGGAACGCCCCGCTGCATGGCGGCGTCCAGGTCGACCTGGTTGGTGCCGATGCAGAAGCAGCCCACCACGCGCAGCTCGGGGTTGGCGGCGATGAGGTCGGCGTCCAGGTGGGTGCGAGAGCGGATCCCGGCCACGTGCGCGCCGCGCAGCGCGTCGCGCAACTGCTCGGGCGGCAGCGCGGACGCATGCGTGACGATGTCGGTGTAGCCGGCCGCTTCGAAGACGGCGCGGGCGCTGGGATGGATGTTCTCGAACAGGACGATTTTTGCCATGGCTGCCTGCAGGGGTGGAAAAACGGATGGAGAAAACGCGGACGGGCGAACGCGGGCGGAGAATGCGTTCTATTTATTGTGGCGCATTTCCGCCGCGCTGCAGCAAGTAGCCATTAAGCCGGCAGGGGCGAATGATTTCAACGGTAGGGCCGCCACACCGTGGCGCGGCCGGTCCTGTCCACCAGCAGCACGTCGTGCGGCGTCTTGCGGCCGCCGTATTCCGGGCCGTCCATGCCGGGCGAGCCCAGCGGCATGCCCGGCGCGGCCAGCCCGGCGGCGTCGGGGCGCTCGGCCAGGAGCCGCCGTACGTCGCGGGCGGGCACGTGGCCTTCGATGGCGTAGCCGTCCACGACGGCCGTGTGGCAGGAGCCGTAGCCGTCCATGCGGGGTGGCGGCGCACCGTCCGAGGTGTCGTTCACCTCGTGCGCCGCCACGTCGAAGCCGTTTTCCCGCATGTGGCGGATCCAGTCCTCGCAACAGCCGCAGGCTGGGGTTTTCCAGACCTGCACGGACACCGGAGGCTGGGCGGGCGCCAGGGCGGGCAGGGCCGGGAGGACGGCCAGGGCGGTTGCCGCGGCGAGGCGGCGGACGAGGGTAGCGGACATCATGGCGGCGGTTCTCATGAAAGCAGGGGGAGGGGAAGCGTCAGAACCAGAAACGGACGCCGGCCAGGGCGCGCACCTGCGAGCGCCCCTCGCCCGCGTCCGCCGCGTAGCCGGCCGTGCGGCCGAACTTGCGCTCGAAGGACACGCCCACATAGGGCGCGAACTCGCGCGTGGCCTCATAGCGCAGCCGCAGCGACAGCGAGCCGGACGACAGGCCCGAGCCCACGCCGCGCGCCGGGTCGTTCTTGCCATACAGGCTGGCTTGCAGTTCGGGCGTGAAGACCAGGCGCTGCGTGAGCCGCAGGTCGTATTCGGCCTTCAGGCCCAGCGCGGTGCGGCCCGAGCCGCCGGCATAGGCCGTGGCTTGCAGGTCGATGTGATACGGCAGCACGCCCTCCATGCCCAGCGCGGCCCAGTTGCGCCGCGGGCCGGCGCCGATGTCGCGCCGCGCCCCGAGCTGCAGATCCCAGAAGGGGGAGACGGCACGGCTCCAGTAAGCCTCCAGCCTGCCGTCGCCGCGGCCGCCTTGCCGCTCGCCCTCGCTCTTTATGAGCAGACGGTCGGTGGCGGTGCCGAACCAGAAGCGGCCGTCCCATTGCAGGGCGTCGCGGCCGTCGCGGTCGCCGGCCCAGCCGAACTTGTCCATCAGCAACTGCCAGGCGGGCGCGTTGTCCATCATGTGCGGATGGATGCCGTAGCTTGCATAGTCGCCCGTTCCCACCGCGCCGTCGCCGAAGGCAGGCTGCCCACGGGAACGGCATCGGGGGCGGGCGAGTCCGGCGCGCCGGGCCGGGCATGATCCATGCCGGCATGGCCCGGGGCGGCGCGTCCCGGCCGGCGGGGTCCATGCCGCGAGGATTCCCGTGGGCCTGCATGGCCCGCATGGCCCGCATGGTTCGCGTGATCCGCGGCGGCGTCCGGGGACGCTGGCCCGGACGCGCCGTGCGCCATCGACGCGTGGTCCATCGGCTGCGCCCAGGCGGGCGGGGCGGCCAGCGCGAGCGCCAGGGCCGCGATGATAGTCCGGTTCCGCATGGCTACTCCACCACGACCGCCCTGAACATGCCGGCCTCCATGTGATACAGCAAATGGCAGTGATAGGCCCATTTGCCCCGGGTGTCGGCGCTGACGCGATAGCTCAGGCGTGCGCCGGGTTGAGCGAGATCGTGTGTTTGCGCACCTGGAACGCGCCGTCGGGCGACTCCAGGTCGCTCCACAGGCCGTGCAGGTGGATGGGGTGGGTCATCATGGTGTCGTTGACCAGCACGAAGCGCACCCGCTCGCCCAGGCGCAGCACGATGGGCCTGGCGTCCGAGAACTTCACGCCATTGAAAGACCACATATAGCGTTCCATGTTGCCCGTGAGATGCAGTTCGATCTCGCGCGTGGGCGGCCGGTTGTCGGCGGGCTCGCGCAGCGAGCGCAGGTCGGCGTAGGTCAGCACGCGCCTGCCGTTGTTGCGCAGTCCCACGCCCGGGTCGTCCAGCCGGGTGGAAACCGCATCGGGCAGCATGGCGTTGCCCACGCCGCGCTCGGCCGGATAGGGGTGCGCCTGCGGGACCATGCCGTCCGCCGCGCCGCCATGGTCCTGCATGGCATGGCCTTGCGCGGCATGGCCCGGCATGGCGTGGTCCGCCATGCCGGGCATGTCCTGCGCCGCCGCCTGGCCGCGCGGCATGCCATGGGCCGCGCCGTGCGCCATGCCCATGTCGCGCATGCCGAGCAGCGCCACGGGGTCCAGGGGCGGCACTTCGGCCTGCATGCCGGGCCGGGGCGCCAGCGTGGCGCGCGCGTAGCCGGAGCGGTCCATGGCCTGCGCATAGATCGTGTAGGCGCGGTCTTCGGCGGGCTCGACGATGACGTCGTACGTTTCGGCCACGGCGATGCGGAACTCGTCCACTTCCACGGGGCGCACGTCCTGGCGTCGGCCGCCACCACCGTCATCTTCAGTCCGGGGATGCGCAGGTCGAAATACGTCATGGCCGAGCCGTTGACGAAGCGCAGCCGCACTTTCTCGCCCGGCCGGAAGAGCCCCGTCCAGTTGCCTGCGGGCGTGACGCCGTTGGCCAGGAAGGTGTAGGTGGCGCCCGAGACGTCCGCCAGGTCGGCCGGGCTCATGCGCATGCGTTCCCACATCAGGCGCTCCGAGAGCGCCGCGCCCCAGCCTTCGGCGCGCGCGGCGCGCACCAGGGTTTCCACGCTGGGCTGCAGGCGGTTGTAGTAGTCGGGCATCGCCATCAGCTTGCGGAAGACGCGCATCGGATCTTCATCGGTCCAGTCGGACAGCAGCACCGTGTATTCGCGGTCGCTGGCCGCGGCCTCGCCGCCGCGCGGTTCGATCACGATGGGGCCGTACAGCCCGGTCTGCTCCTGGAAGCCGGAATGGCTGTGATACCAGTAGGTGCCGCTCTGGCGCACCGGAAAGCGGTAGGTGAAGGTCGCGCCCGGCGCGATGCCCTCGAAGCTCATGCCGGGCACGCCGTCCATGTCCGAGGGCAGCAATATGCCGTGCCAATGGATGGAGGTCTGCTCGCGCAGGCGGTTGGAGACGTGCAGCGTCACCGTGTCCCCCTCGCGCCAGCGCAGCAGCGGCGCGGGCAGCCGGCCGTTGACCGTGGTGGCCATGCGGGACGCGCCCGTGAAATTCACGGGCGTCTCGCCGATCTCCAGGTGGAATTCGGTGCCGCGCAGTTCGTCGGCGGGCGGATGCGCATGCGCCATGGCGGCGCGCCAGCCGCCCATCGCGGCCAGCGCGCCGCGGCGGCCAGCCCCTGGACGAAGCGGCGGCGGGCGGCGCGGGGCGGAGTGCCTGTCACTGTCTTCCTTGTTGCGGGAGTTGCGGTGATGGCACTGTAGAGAAGCCGGGATGACCCCAGGCTGTCGGCCGGATTACTTTTCTGTAATGTTGGCGCGGTCCGGCCCGCGCAGCGTGCTGCCGACCACCGTGCCCGCGGCGTCGGACCGGGCATCGGCG
>NZ_LHSJ01000199.1:0-7844 GCF_001270295.1 Achromobacter sp. DMS1
CCGGCCACCGCGGCCTCGCCCCGCTGCCGCGCGTGGACCTGGTAGGCGTCCGCGCTCTGCACATAGGCCGCGCCCGCCGGCGCCAGCGCCTGCTCCACGATGCGGCTGGCCTCGATGCCGTTCCAACCCTGGATCGCCTTGTGCAGCGGCGCCAGCGCGCCATCGGCGAAACGGCCATAGGCCGCCAGCACCCTGTCGAACAGCGGCCCGCCGTCGGGGTCGCCGTCCGGGTTGGCGCGCAGCCGCCCGGCGCCCGCGGCCGCCTGCGCCAGCAACGCCTGCGCCTGGGCCAGGTGGGCGTCGCGCGCCTCCTGCATGCCGCTTTCCATGGCCGTCTTGGCGTCGGTCAGGGCGGCGCGCGCCTGGAACAGGCGGCCGGTCGTCTCGGCCAGATCGCCGGCGCGCTCGATGCTGCCGCGCCCCAGCGCCTCGATCTGCGCGCGATTGTCCCGCAAGACCGCAATGCCCGCCGCGGCAGCCACCGCGAACAGCACCACGAACACCGCCAGGGCGGCCGTCATCGCCGTCGTGACCTTGAGATTCCTTTTCATGTCCATCCATCGCGTGGCGCCCGCGCAGCGGGCGTAATGGCCCGGATTATGGACATCCAGTTTGGCAATTTCTTGACACATTCCCCGGCGCGCCCCGCCCAGCTTTCGCCTCCGAAAACCCCGTATTAATGAATTGTGAATTGGCAGCCGCCCGCCGTTGCGGCACATTGCCCGCTATCGCAAACCCTTTTTCGATTGCCTCATGTCTCAATCCGCCGACGCCTACCAGGACATCCGTGAAGCCGTGCGCGACCTCTGCGCCCAATTCCCCGCCGAGTATTTCCGCAAGATCGACGAAGAGCACGGCTACCCCGACGACTTCGTGCGCGCGCTCACCGAGGCCGGCTGGCTGGCGGCGCTGATCCCCCAGGAGTACGGCGGCTCGGGCCTGGGCCTGACCGAAGCCTCCATCATCATGGAGGAAATCAACCGCAGCGGCGGCAACTCGGGCGCCTGCCACGGCCAGATGTACAACATGGGCACCCTGCTGCGCCACGGCTCCGAGGCGCAGAAGCGCCAGTACCTGCCGCGCATCGCCAGCGGCGAGCTGCGCCTGCAGTCCATGGGCGTCACCGAGCCCACCACCGGCACCGACACCACCAAGATCAAGACCACCGCGGTGCGCCGCGGCGACCGCTACGTGGTCAACGGCCAGAAGGTCTGGATCTCCCGCGTACAGCACTCGGACCTCATGATCCTGCTGGCGCGCACCACGCCGCTGGACCAGGTCGCGCGCAAGTCCGAGGGCATGTCCATCTTCATCGTGGACCTGCACGATGCCGTCAAGCACGGCATGACGGTCCGCCCCATTCCCAACATGGTCAACCACGAAACCAACGAGCTCTTCTTCGACAACCTGGAAATCCCGGCGGAGAACCTGATCGGCGAGGAAGGCAAGGGATTCAAGTACATTCTCGACGGCCTGAACGCCGAGCGCACGCTCATCGCCGCCGAATGCATCGGCGACGGCTACTGGTTCGTGGACAAGGTCACGGCCTACGCCAAGGAGCGCAAGGTCTTCGGCCGCCCCATCGGCCAGAATCAGGGCGTGCAGTTCCCCATCGCGCGCTCCTACATCAACGTCGAGGCCGCCAGCCTCATGCGCTTCGAGGCCTGCCGCCTGTTCGACGCGCACCAGCCCTGCGGCGCGCAGGCCAACATGGCCAAGCTGCTGGCCGCCGACGCATCCTGGGAAGCGGCCAACGCCTGCCTGCAGTTCCATGGCGGCTTCGGCTTCGCCAACGAGTATGACGTCGAGCGCAAGTTCCGCGAGACCCGGCTCTACCAGGTGGCGCCCATCTCCACCAACCTCATCCTGTCATACGTCGCCGAACACATCCTGGGCCTGCCCCGTTCCTTCTGACCATGAGCCTCGAACACTCCTCCCATCCAAGCGCGGAACTCGCCGCCTTCGCGGCCAACCTGCGCCACGAAGACATCCCCGCCGCGGTCCTGCGCCGCGCCGAAGACCTGCTGCTCGATTGCCTGGGCTCCATCCTGGCGGGCGCCTCGGCGCGCCCCGTGCAGGCCATCGAGCGCTACGCCCGCGCCATGGGCCCGGCCGACGGCCCCAGCGAAGTCCTCATCACCCGCCGCCGCACCACGCCCCTCTTTGCCGCCATGGTCAACGCGGCCGCCGCGCACGTGGTCGAACAGGACGACGTGCACAACGGCTCGGTGTTCCATCCCGCCGCCGTGGTGTTTCCGCCCGCGCTCGCCGTGGCGCAGGCCCTGGGCAGCTCCGGCGCCGAACTGCTGACGGCGGCCGTGGCCGGCTACGAGATCGGCATCCGGGTCGGCGAATTCCTGGGCCGCTCGCACTACAAGATCTTCCACACCACCGGCACCGCCGGCACCCTGGCCGCCGCCGTCGCCGTGGGCCGCCTGCTCAGGCTCACGCCCGAGCAGATGCTGCACGCGCTGGGCTCGGCCGGCACCCAGGCCGCCGGCTTGTGGGAATTCCTGCGCGACGCCGCCGACTCCAAGCAGCTGCACACGGCCAAGGCGGCCGCCGACGGCATCACCGCCGCCTATCTCGCCAAAGAAGGCTTCACCGGCGCGCGCCACATCCTCGAAGGTCCGCAAGGCATGGCCGCGGGCATGTCCACCGACGCCGACCCCAGCCGCCTGGTCGACCGCCTGGGCACGCGCTGGGCGCTGGCCGAAACCTCGTTCAAGTACCACGCCTCCTGCCGCCACACCCATCCGGCCGCCGACGCCCTGCAGCTCGCCCTGCGCGAAAACGGGCTCTCCGAATCCGACATCGAGCGCGTGGTGGCCCACGTGCACCAGGGCGCCATCGACGTGCTCGGGCCGGTCGTCAACCCCGCCACCGTGCACCAGTCCAAATTCTCCATGGGCACCGTGCTGGCCCTCATCGCCCGCCAGGGCCGCGCCGGCCTGGCCGAATTCGACGCCGGCCTGGACGACCCGGGCGTGGCCGATTTCCGCGCGCGCGTGGAAATGCAGCTCGACCCCGAAGTCGATGCCGCCTACCCCCGACGCTGGATCGGCAAGGTCACCGTCTACACGCGCGACGGCCGCGTGTTCCATGCCCGCGTGGACGAACCCAAGGGCGACCCCGGCAACACCCTCGGCCGCGACGAAATCGAGGACAAGACGCTGCGCCTGGGCCAATATGCCGGCGCCGCCACCGAAGCCGAGCTGCGCGGCCTGATCGGCGCCATCTGGAGCCTCGACGGCGCGCCGCGCGTGGGAGATCTGCTGCCGCGCTGAGGGCCCCGGCTCAGAAGGCCAGCAGGCCCGCCGCCAGGAATCCCCCGTCGACCGCCAGGGTCTGGCCGGTGATGTAGCCGGCCTCCTCCTCGCAAAGAAACGCCACGGCGCGCGCGATGTCCTCGGGCGCGCCATAGCGGCGCATGGGCACTGTCTGTTCATACGCGCGCCGCGTCGCTTCCGGATGCTGCGCCCGCGTCAGCGGCGTTTCGATCGGGCCCGGCGCAACGCAATTGGCCGTGATGCCATGCCCGGCCAGCTCGATCGCCATCTGCCGGGTGAGCGCGGCCAGGCCCGCCTTGGAACTGCCATAGGCCGCGCGATTGACGCCGGCGCGCACGCCGCTGATGGACGTGATGTTCACGACGCGGCCCCAGCGATGCCGCAGCATCATCCTGGCGGCATGCTGGCCCAGCAGCATGGGGCCGGTCAGGTTGACGGCCATGACGTTTTGCCATTGCTCCAGCGTACCGTCGAGAAAAGCGGCGGGACGGGCGATTCCCGCGTTGTTCACCAGGATGTCGCAGCGGCCGTGCCGTTGTTCGAGCTGGGCGAACAGCGCGCTTATGCTGCCGGGTTCGCCCGCGTCCAGGCGGCGGGCCTCGGCGCTTGCGAGCTCCGCGGCGAGGCGGCCGCGCGTCCAGGTCGAGGTCGGCCACGGATCACGTGGCGCCCCGTCTCGCAAAGCCGTCTTGCAATGGCCGCGCCGATGCCGCGGGCCGCGCCGGTGACCAGCGCCACGCGCTTCATGGCGGCCGCCATTATCGCGCTCCCCGTTCCACGGAGACGCGACGGCAGGCGGAACACCAGCGCCGCGCCGATCACGGCCGCGCAGGCCAGGCCGTACAAGCCGCTGCTCACCTGCCCTGTCGCGTCGGCCGCCAGGCCGACCAGGTAGGGCGCGACGAAGCCCGACAGGTTGCCGATAGACGTGATCAGCGCGAACCCGGTGGCGGCGGCGGCGCCGGTGAGAAAAGCGGTAGGCAGGTTCCAGAACAGGGGAATGGCGCTGACGATGCAGGCCATGGCCACCGTGAGCGCCACGAACGACCAGACCGGATCCGCGCGCAGCACGACGCTGAGCACCAGCGCGGCCGCGCCCGTCAGCCCCGCGCACGCCAGATGCCGCCGGCGCTCGCCCGTGCGGTCCGAATTCCAGGCCAGCGCCAGCATGGCCGCCACCGCCGCCGCATAGGGAACAGCGGTCATCCAGCCAATCTCGGCGAGGCCGGCGTAGCCCAATGCCTTGATCAGGGTCGGCAGCCAGAAGCTCACGCCGTACAGCGCCGCCACGAAGGCGAAATAAATCATGCACAAGAGCCAGACGCGCCCGTCCGTGAGTCCCTGCCGGAAGCTGCCGGCGTGGCCCCCGTCGACCGGCCCCAGTTCGGCTTTCAAGGCCGCTTTTTCGTCCGCGCGCAGCCATGCCGCGTCGTCGATGCGGTCGGGCACGAGCATCCAAAAGGCAATGCCGCACAGGATTGCCGGCGCCCCTTCGCACAGGAACATCCATTGCCAGCCCTCGAGAGGCAGGAAGTGCGGCGTGGCGCTCATCAGCCAGGCCGACAGCGGCGCGCCGATGACGCCGGAAATGGGCAGCGCCGTCATGAAGGCGGCAATGATTCTGCCGCGCGTGCGCGCCGGAAACCATTGGCTCACGTACAGCATGATGCCCGGCGCGAAGCCGGCCTCCGCCACGCCGAGCAGGAAGCGAATCGCATAAAACGAAACCGGCCCGGCCGCGAACAGGGTGCAGGCCGACAGAATGCCCCAGCTCACCATGATGCGCGTGAGCCAGGCGCGCGCGCCGACGCGGTGCAGAATCATGTTGCTCGGCACTTCGAACAGGCAGTACCCGACGAAGAAAATGCCGGCTCCCAGGCCATAGGCCGCATTCGACAGCCCGATGTCGGGCGCCATCTGCAGCTTGGCGAAGGCCACATTGACTTTGTCGAGCTGATTGACGATCAGGCTGACGAGAATGATGGGTATCAATCGCCAGAAGATCTTCGCGTCGGTGCCGGCCTGGCAGGTCGCACGGTCTTGGATCAGGGTACTCACGATGGCTGTCTCCGTTCTTGAGCTGACCATTCAGGCTCAATTTATTATCATTTGATAATATATCGCAGGCAGGAGACGGCGCGTGCGCAAGCCGCCCTGGGACTATCCCTAGGAATGCGCCGCCCATAACGGGAGATAACGCATGGACTACCTTAATCGTGTCGTCGCCGTGACCGGCGCGGCCAGCGGCATCGGCCTGGCCACAGCCTGGGCGGCCGCGCGCCGCGGCGCCGCCGTCGTGGCGCTGGACTACAACAAAGCCGCCCTGGACGCCATGGCTCGGGCTTTCTCCGAAGCCGGGCTGCGGCTGACCGGCGCGGAAGTGGACGTGGCCTCCGAATCGTCCGTCAGGCGGGCCATCGCGGCGATCGCGGAAGCCGGCGCGGACACGGTCGACCTGCTGGTCAATTGCGCGGGCATCGTCTCGCGCGGGCGCTTCGAAACCACCAGCGCGCAGGAATGGCAGCGCGCGCTCGACGTCAACCTGACGGGCGCCTTTCTCTGCACCCGGCACATGCTGCCTCTGCTGGACGCTAGCACCGGCAAGGCGGTGGTGCACGTCGCGTCGCTGGCGGCCAAGCGTGTGTCGTATACGGGCGGCGTCGGCTACACGGCCGCCAAGGCCGGCATGCTGGGCCTGATGCGTCACACGGCCTTCGAGCTGTCGCCCAGGCGGATCCGCGTCAATGCCGTCTGCCCCGGCCCGGTGCTGACGGCCCTCACCCGCAATGCCCTGAGCGCCGCGGACATCGACCACGTGGCCGGCATGGTGCCGCTGGGCCGCTGGCTCAGCCCCGAAGACGTGGCCGAAAGCATTCTGTTCCTGGGCAGCCCGGCCGGCGGGCATGATCACCGGCGCCACGCTGGACGTCGACGCGGCCTGTCGCTGGTAACCGCTCGTCCGCGCAAGCCTACCAGGCCGCGCGCGTCGACACGCCCTAGCCGTGCCGGCCCTTGCGGCCGAACAGCTCGTCCGACAGGCGCTCGACGTCTTCCTCGCCGTATTCGCTGCAGGCCACCAGCCGGTCCAGCAGGCCGTCCAGCGCCACCTGCTCGACCGGGGTGAAATCGCGCAGCACGTGGCTCTGCACCTTGAGCACGATGCGCGTGCCGAGCTCGTAGCTGCGCCGGCCCGCCGCGGTCAGCAGGTAGCGCGTCGCGCGGCCGTCGGTGGGATCCGGCATGGCCTCGACCATCTCGAGTTCGCGCAGCTTGAGCAGGCTGCGTCCGGTCTGCACCGGCGTGAGCAGCATGTCGCGCCCGATTTCCGTGGCGGTGCTGCCGGGGGCGTCGGCCAGCTTGACCAGCACGCGCCAGTCGAGCGCGCGGATGCCGAGATGCCGCGCGAACAAGTCCTCGGCCAGGCCGAGTATGGACTCCGCCACGCGCCGGACCCGGTAGGCCGTCAGTCGTTTGAATTGCATAAGGCTGGATAGATAGGCTTGGGCCGAGAGCGTGGAATTCTATGCCATCCACGGCCCGCGACGGCAAAGCCATTCGGGGTCGCCGCCGACGATTTATTATCATATGATAATAAATAGCCATTGAAGGCGCCGAATTTCGACAGGAGACAGCAATGCAGGCCGTAATGGAAGACAACAAGGCGGGGCGCATGGCCCGGCAGCCGGGTGTGTACGTGTATGACGTATCCGGACAGCCCTGGCAGGATGTGGGCAAGGCCGGGCTGGCGCAGAAGATCGTCCGGCGCGACGACCGGACCGGACAGTCGTTCGGGTTCATGTTCTTCGACACCCTCACCCGGACCGGAGTGCACCAGCACCTGGGCAACGCGTTCAGCTACTTTCTCTCCGGCGCCTTGACGGATTACCAGGGCACGACGGCGCCGGCGAGCTCGGCATCAATTTCCCCGGCTCCACCCATGACGCCATCGCCTATCTGCCCACGCTCACGGTGGGCCGGATGGAAGGCCCGGTCGCCTACGGGCCGGACGTCACCCACAGCCTGCATGCGGGCAACCGCCATGCGGCATTCGAGAACGCGTTTCCCGAACACCTGCCCGACCTCAACATCATGCTGGACGCCGTGCCGGTATCCGCCACGCGGGTACCGGGCCTGACGCGCCGCCTCGTCTACGACTATGCCAACACGCCGCACCAACGGCGCATGACCCAGCTCATGCTGCTGCCCGGCGCCTGCGTTCCCGCCCACCGGCTGACGGCGCTGGTGGACCTGTATGTGCTGGGAGGAGACGTGCGATTCCACTGCCAGGGCAAGTCCCTGGACGCGAAGGCGGGCGATTTCGTCATCATGGAGCCCGACGCGCAACTGCGCTTCGAATCCCGCTACGGCGCAAGCCTGCTTCTGTGGGCCGAAGGGCCCGCCCTCTGGGAGGACGGCCCGTCGAGCCCTCGAAGCGTCGCTGTTCGACACCTCGATGGCGTTCATGGCCTACGTCATGCAGACGCTTCTGGGAGCGCGCGCCGAGCCGCGGCGCTGGGGCTCCGCCCACGAGTCGCTGTGCCCCTATCAGGTGTT
>NZ_LHSJ01000002.1:0-62571 GCF_001270295.1 Achromobacter sp. DMS1
CCTCGTGCGCGTCGGTGTCGCGCGGCACGTCGAGCTGCACGTCCTTGGGCATGTCCACCAGCACGGGGCCGGGCCGGCCCTGGCGCGTCAGCGTGAACGCCCGGCCCACCACCTCGGCCACGTCGTCCACGCTGCGCACCTGCGCATTCCATTTGGTAACGGACCGGGAAATGCCGATGGCGTCGCACTCCTGGAAAGCGTCGGTGCCGATGGCGCTGGTGGCGACCTGGCCGCTGATGCAGAGCACGGGAATCGAATCGCACATGGCGTCCAGCAGGCCGGAGGTGGTGTTGGCCATGCCCGGGCCGGAGGTCACGAACACCACGCCGGTGCGGCCGGTGCTGCGGGCATAGCCTTCGGCGGCATGCACCGCCGCCTGTTCATGGCGCACCAGCACGTGCCGCAGGCGCGGTTCCGCATACAGGGCATCATAGAGGGGCAGAACCGCGCCCCCCGGATAGCCGAACACCGTGTCCACGCCGTGCGCGATCAGGGTATCCAGCAGGATTTTCGCCCCGTTGCCGGCGGGACGGTCTGTGGCGGGAAGGGCGGCGAGGGCGGCGGAGTGGAGGCGGTCGTTCATGTTATCTATCTTAGGCGCAGGTCCGCAGAATATTTATCTTCTTTTCCACACAATCCCGGGAAACGCAGTAAATTCATCTGCGTTCTAAAGGAATTTTGGAAAATGAACCTGGACAWCGAGCGGGTGGGCCTGGACGCCCTGGGCTGGGCCGCCGCCGCCATCGTCGGCGCGGCCGTCGTGCTGTCCCTGTTTATGATGAGCGTCACGCGGCCCGCCCGCGCCAAGACCGCCTGCGCCGATACGGCATGAGTCCGAAAATTCGCGCAATCTATCGCGTTTGAGCGTACAATAGCCTTACTTGGGGCCGATCCGGATTCGACGTGGGTCGCGAAACAACTCAGGGCATGCCGAGCACCAGTAAGCTCGTAAATCCACTGGAACACTACAAACGCCAACGACGAGCGTTTCGCTCTCGCCGCTTAATCGGTGAGCCGCTGCACTGATCTGTCCTTGGGTCAGGCGGGGGAAGGCAACTTCCCAGGGGGGCAACCCTCGAACCGCAGCAGCGACATTTACAAGGAATCGGTCTGCGCTGGGGTCACACGGTTCAGGCTTAAATTACGTGAATCGCCCTGGTCCGGCCTGTCGGTTGGCTAAGTCCAGGGTTAAATCCAAATAGGCCGACTACGCATGTAGAACTGGTTGCGGAGGGCTTGCGGACGGGGGTTCAATTCCCCCCGGCTCCACCAATACCTGAAAACCCAACCCTTATCGGTTGGGTTTTTTTCTGCCCGCTGCGCCAGTGTTGGCGCGGTTCCGGGCGCTGGGCTCTTTAGCGGCATCCCTCTGGCGGTGCCCATTTCCGGGCCGTTTGGCCCCGTTTTCTCTCTCTGTTCTCTGTCCGGCTCTTTACCGAAAAGCGCCCAAACCCTGCAAAAACGCGGGTTTGCACGCGCCCGGTTGCGTTTTTCGTCTGCTGGAGGCGATGCGACCGAGAATGCAACGGACGTAAAAAAACCGCCCGGAGGCGGCGCGCGGTGGGGGTGTTGGTCATGTGTTTCTGGCCTGGATCATCCTGCGTTGCTGTTGCCAGTCCAGCGGCAGGCTGCCGTTGCGGATCAGGTGCTCCAGCGCGATCCCGCTGTCGCCGGTCAGGCAGGCCTCGACGACGTCCGGAGCCAGATGCACCAGCCGTGCAATGATGCTGACCCGCCCGGGGTTGAGTCCTTCGGCCTGCGCGATCTCGGTCATCGAGGTAAAGCGCCCGTCGTCGAGGAGGCGCTGCCAGTGGTGCGCCAGCCCCAACGCCCGCACCAAGGCACTGTCCTGTGCTGCGATTCGGGCCTCGCGTTCCTGTGCAGACTCATCCGCGAACGCCTGTGGCGCATCGAGCGGCGTGATGATCTTGCGTCGCACACCGCGCTTGACCAGCGTCCACGGAATGAACGTCTCCATCTTCACCCCGCCAGCCGGATTGGGGATCTGGAAGGTGACGGCCTCGCCGGTGAATTTGCCGATGTCTTTCTTGGCCATGTGCTGTCTCCTACGCGAAGGACTGGATGATCTGGCGCTGCTGCTGCCAGTCGACCGGAATGGGGTTGCGCTGAAACCAGATCAGCGTGAGTCGTCGGGGTTGGCGACCTGCGAGCAGTTGTTCGACGATGTCGGGAGCCAGCAGGGTCAGGCGCAGGAGTTCATTGACGGTGCTGTGGTGCAGACCCTCGGCCCGTGCAATGGCCGAACCGCTTTCAAACTCGCCCGCGTCCAGCAGGTGCTGCCAGTGGAAAGCCCGCGCCACCGCCTCAATGAGGGTTGGGTCGTGCGCCACCGCGCCGGTGTCGGCCAGACGCCGGATGCCCCGGCGCTTGAACACCAGCGGCACGAAGGTTTCGAGGGGGCCGGAATCGTTCATTGCGCCTCCGCCTCGACCAGTTCTGCGCCGATGCTGTCCGGGGCAAATTCGCCAATCAGCGCCTTCCAGCCCAGTTCGCGCCAACGCACTTTCAGGCCACCGGGGACGAGATCCACGCGCTCGACCATCAGGTTGACGATGCGGTGGCGCTCTGCCGGATACAGCCTCTCCCACACATCGCCCAAGCGGTGCATGGCCATCACCGCAACGTCCTCGGTGATCTGTGCGCCGTTGCGCTGGATGAATTGGCAGACCGCCGTGATCGCCTCAGGGCTGGCCAGCACGGATTTGATTTGCGCGACGACCGCAGCCTCTACTTCGTCAGCCGGGATACGCTCGTAGGTCTTGCCGCCCGCCCCGTAGCGCACTTCCGACTTCGACACGTAGTAGCGGTACTTGTGCCCGTTCTTGCGCGAGTAGGTCGGGTACATCCGCTCACCGGTCGGCGCGTACAGCAGGCCGCGCAGCAAGGCATCGGTGCGCGAGCGGATCTTGGTTTCCACCGACCGTGCGTGGCCGTCCTTGGCCAGCAGTTCATGCACCTTGCCCCACAGGCCGTGGTCGATGATGGCCGGGTGCGCGCCGGGGTACCACGTGCCCTTGTGCGACAACTCACCAAGGTAGATGCGGTTGCGCAGCAGCTTGTGCAGGTACTTCTTGTCGATGCGGGCACCGTTGCGTGTGCGCCCGTCCTGCGTCGTCCAGGCCTTGGTGGTGATGCCTTCCTGCGTCAGACGGGCGGCGATCTGGGTGGGCGAGCCGATGGTCAGCATCTCCTCGAAGATGCGCCTCACCACCGCCGCCTCGGTTTCGTTGATAACCAGCAGGCGGTTCTCGACGTCATAGCCCAAGGGCGGCACGCCGCCCATCCACATGCCTTTGCGCTTGGCCGCCGCGATCTTGTCGCGGATACGCTCGCCGGTGACCTCACGTTCGAACTGGGCGAAGGACAGCAGGACGTTGAGCATCAAGCGCCCCATCGATGTGGTGGTGTTGAACTGCTGGGTGACCGACACGAAGGACACGCCGTGGCGCTCGAACACCTCGACCATCTTCGAGAAGTCGGCCAGGCTGCGCGTCAGGCGGTCGATCTTGTAGACCACCACGATGTCGATCAGGCCGCGCTCGATGTCCGCCATCAGGCGCTTCAAACCCGGGCGATCGGTGTTGCCGCCGGAGAATCCGGGGTCGTCGTAATCGTCGGCTACCGGTATCCAGCCTTCGGCGCGTTGGCTGGCGACGTAGGCATGGCCCGCTTCCTTCTGCGCGTCGATGGAGTTGAACTCCTGGTCGAGCCGCTCGTCCGAGGACACCCGGCAGTAGACGGCGCATCGCTGGCGCGGCTTGCTGTGGGGAGTGTCGTTCATTCGTAACCCTCCCCGGCGCGGCGCAGGCCAAAGAACAATGGCCCCGACCACGGGCTGCCCGCGATGTGGCGCGCGACGGCGGACAGACTTTTGAACTGCTTTCCTTCGTACTCGAAGGTGCCGTCAGCGGTGACCCGGACGTGGTGATCGCGGTCACCCCATTCGCGCACCAGCACGGTGCCAGGGGCTAGCGTAATGTCCCTGGCCTTGCGTGGCTGCTTGATCTTGGAGTGGCGCACGCCGATATTGACCAGTCGCCTACGAGTCTCAGGATCAAGCCCGCCGAAAGCTTCTTCCTGTAATTTGTAGGCGATGCGGGATTCCAGATAGACGCGATTGGTCTTGTCCGGGCGACGCGGGAAAAAGCGATCCCAAAGCGCCCAGACCTCGGCCATCGTCAAGGATGGCAAAGCCGCCACCTGCGCGGCCACTGATGTGTGTTGGTCGTTCATCACAACTGCTCCTCTTGATAGGGGGTTGTATGAACGCGCTGGTCGGGCAGGAAGCCAAGGCCAACTACTCTCTGTTTCGGCTCGTCTGCGACGAGTGTGCGGACGATGGCGGCCGCAAGGATGGTGGTGATTTCGCCAGTGCGGGCGCTGGCGGACATCTCCGAGGGAGATGCAAGTTCGAGGTTCTTCATGACGGCTCCGGGGAATAGCAACCGTCAGGGATAGTGAGCCTGATCTTCCGAAGCGGATGGCAATTCCGGGTAATCGGTGACCAAAATTTTGTGTTAACTAAACAGTTGACGACCCTGCGGCGGGGAGGTACGATCACTCCATTAACCAATCACGCAACTAGGAAACACACATGCCTTTCGGAGCCTTCATTCGCAAGAAGCGCGAAGAGAAAGAGATCCAGATGAACGAGTTCGCGCGCAAACTCGAGATTTCGCCTGCTTACTGGTCGCGCATTGAGCGCGACATGGAAAAACCCCCCAAAGACGAGCTGATCCGCAAGGCGGCTGAGCTTCTGGGGATCAATCCGGACGACGCCTTCGTCGAAGCCAGTCGCCTGCCGCCCGATATGCGCGATGACGTGGCCAGCGTGGTGCGGATGTACCGCCGGGAAGTAACGGAGAAAAAGTGAATGCCGGTTCTGACTCTCGACTACCGGCATTGCGACCGCAAGCGCCCCAAATACGTCAAGCACATCGAAATTGAAGGCATCGCCGCGCAAGCTCGTCAGCAACTGGTTGGCCCGGACGTCGATGCCATCCCCTTCAGCACGCTGTGTGAGATCAATCGTCTGAAGATCAACGGCATCGACTTCTCGCTTGAAGTCAGCACGGATTTCGACGTACATGACGACGAGGGCAACCACGTCTTCGGCATCTGTGAGTACGACCCCGGTATTCCGGACACCGCGATGGTGTGCGTCTCTCCGGTCGGGGAAAAACTCAGCGAACTTCTGGCACTCAGTACCCTGGCCCACGAACTGGGTCACGCAGTGTTCGATGCGCCAGGCTGGATCGTCGATGGCAGCAAAGGGCCTGGGTTGTTCGATGTTCTGGAACCGACTGTGCAACGTGCGTATCGCACCACCACTCCGAACAGCGACCACCTGACGAAGACGCCCGCAACTCCGGCGCAGACGGCATTGGCCCCGGAAATTCACTTCGCCGAGCTGCGCGCCAATGAGTTCATGGGTTCGCTACTGGTGCCGCGCCAGCACTTGAACGCAGCGGTTGAGGAGCTTGCCCCGGATTTCGACATTGCGCTGCACCGTGGCCCATCCCTCAACCCGGAGGTTCCCGGCACCAGCCTGCATCTCTCATCCAGTGACGCAGGCGATCTGGAGTTCTTCGAGAAGGCGCTCGCCGCTCGCTTTGGCGTCAATCCTCGGTTCGTGCAAGTGCGTCTGCAACGCTACGGTCTCATCCGTCCGGAGGGGGGTGTGCGCTGACCTTTCCTGTCCTGCCACGCCGACTCTGCGTCGGCGTTTTTTTGAATTCTCAATTAACAAATCGCGCAATCGCGCACTTTCAAAGGAAACTGCCCATGCCTACCAGCCAAACCACCACCGCCAAGAAGAAGAAATCGATCACCCCGAAGCCGCCCAGCAAGCGTGTGCGTGATCCGCAGGCTGACAACGGCCCAGTCATCGTGCCCGGGATGGAGCATTTCGTCGATCTGGTGCGCAAGGTCAAGCACCCGACACTGGTGGTGCGCCTGCTTGAACGAGCCAGCGGAGGCACGTTCCCAGATCTGATGGATCTGGTCGACGCCGCCAAGGGCAAGTTGGCGGCCGATTCCCGGCAAGCATTCTTTCACTGCGCAGCCAAACTGGATGCCGCCACTCGGCAACGTATCGAAAACGCCGTGGAACGGGTCATGCTGCTCGGTGACGACTATGGCGCGCAGGCCGTTCAGTCGCTACTCGACGAGCGGCGCGAAGACGATGCCGTCATTCTTGGAATGCCCTGCGACCGCTTCAGCCGCGCACTGCACCTGTGCATCCTTCAGGAGTTTCCTGAGGCTGGAGCACGCCGTGAAGCTCGCTTTGATCAGGCCGAGCACGAGCAGGTCATGCATCGCCAGTGGAAAAGCGAGCAGTTCTCCAGCCACTACCTTGGCCCCAAGGGGGTGGAGCCAACGAACAGCAACGACATTCAGGAAACACTGCGCACCCGCATTGCCGAACTGTTCCCGAAAGTGCCGAAGGATCAAATCCTGATCGAGCAGTTTGTGCGGCACGGGTTGTCGCATGCGCAGCGCGACGATGATGAGGATGCAGAGGAGGAACCCCAGACCCTGTTGCACACCGTATGCGCCACCTTCAATGGTTCGACTGCGCACTTCCAGCAAGTCGAAGATGGTCATGTGGTCGACCACGAGGAGCCTGCAGCGATGTCGGTGCGATTCTCATGGGAACCGGCCACCGGCGCGCTGACCGTGTTTTGCGAAGACCGTGAAAAGCGGCGTGAACTTGCCACCGTATTCCGAGACGTGGTGCTGGCGCACGAAGGGGATATTGATGACATGCCGATTCGTCAATTCGATCTGCATGGCTTTTCCACCTCAGACATGCTCAAACGGCTGGAAAAGGATCGCATCGCAGATGTCGAGCGCATCGAGATCTTGCAGATCAAAGTAGCCAAGCCCTTTGAACAATCGCAGGAGTTGAGCGGCAAGCCGGTCGTCCGCCAACTGGCGAGCAAGATGGAAATAACCCGTGACCGGCGCGATGGCCGCACCATCTATCAGGTCGCCTACGAGGATTACAGCGTCGATGATTTGACGCAGTACACACTGGCACAGGTCAAGTTGGTGATGCGCATGGCCAAGCAGCCCCACCGCAAGGCACACAACGTTGCTGTCCAGATCACCGCCCCCAACGGCCTGAATGACAAGAGCAGAACCGAAGACGACCGCAAGCGTGTACTGGAGCAGTTGATCCGCATTGGCGTATTGAGCGAATTCTGAGGGGATGCCGACGATGCCGATTCATCTGCGTTTCCTTGCCGCCATCGACCATCTGATGAACCTGGATACGCCCGTGTTGGCCTCCAGGTTCGGCCGCGATTGGCTCCAGTTCCGGCAGCGGGGATGGATTACCGAGGAAGGCTATCTCACGCACGTGATGGTGCCGTTCCTTGACTCTGAATGCGAGGTCGAAGTCGAGGCCGATCCGGATGCTCGCTGCTACCGCTACAGCAGCCCGTTGGACGGCAGAACCGTCGTGCAACCACTGCAGGAGATCGCACTCTGTGGCATTCAGATCGATCCGTGGTTGTCGGATCTGGCTTCATTGATTGGCATCGAGGATCGACGGCGATCACACCGGCCTTGCAGAACGCCCAACCATCTCTGGCATCTGGGCGATATGCGCATCAGCGGGACACATGACTTCGCGCCGATGTTTGTAGGTCGAGCATGGGCACGTGCGCCAAGCGCTGATATCTCCGCAGTGCTGGCTGATCCGGTGTGGCCGCGCGCTGGCGTGGTGCTGCTGGTGCAACGATCAGATGCAGCCTTGCCTCGAGATCATGTGCTGCGCGGACTGAATGAGTTCATCAACACGTCCAATGGCACGGAGAACTTCGATGCCGATGCTCTTGATCGGGTGCTGCGCGGCCACATCACGCCAAATGGCGAGCCTGAGCCTGCGCAATTTCTGCAAGGCAACCGCGTGAAGCTGCCTCACTTTGCATCATCGCGGCTGGTGAGCGACACGCGGGCAGCAATTCTGAAGGTGATGTGGGGTGTGGAGGGCAAGACTCCACCAGCCATGAAATGGGTCGAAGTCAAGACGAAAGTTCATTCTGCCGCCAGGTCATTTGACGAGGCCTTCGGTGACAAGAAAACGCGGGAGGATTTCCTCGCGCTCGTAAAAGCTGGCGGTTACTACCAAGTCCGACGTCAGTGAAAGTCGTAGTTTTTTCCGTAGTGCAATCCGGATTCAGTCCGTAGTTCCATGCGGAGACTTCGATGTGCCCATTTCATCTAGGAGGCACATCGAAATGCAAACCCAAGTTCCAACAACCCAAACTGGTCAGAAATCCTTCCGACCCAATTCCGGCGGTGCCGTGCGTATCGCCCTCGACGAGAACGAGCTTTCCATCCGCTGGGGACTCTCCGTCAAGACGCTTCGCCGCTGGCGGCAAGAGCAGCTTGGCCCGATTTACTGCAAGCTCGGTCGTCGGGTCACCTATCTCCTGCACGAAATCGAAGCCTTTGAGCGGCGCGTCTCACGCCACTCCAGCTTCACTCGTGCGTACCAGTGAGGAGAGCAGCCATGAAAGAACTGACTCTCTACCCCGCTGACCTCGCGAGCATGACCGTCGCCCAGCTTGTGATGCTGTCGATCACCGATTTCGTCGTTTCCGAGCGCAATGTCGATGAAGCCATCGCCTACCTCAAGCAGCTTCGCGTCAAGCTGGATGCCGCCAAGCTCCAGCGTTTCGGCGAACAAGCCCGTGCCGCGCTGCGTGAATCCGGCCGCGACTTCGGTACTGCCCACGTCAACGATGGCGCGCTGCACGTCAAGTACGAACTCCCCAAGAAGGTGACCTGGAATCAGGCCATCCTCAAGGAGATGGCCGAACGCATCGCGGCTTCCGGCGAAAAGGTCGAGGACTACATCGACGTCAAGCTGTCGGTGTCCGAGTCCCGCTACTCCAACTGGCCCACGACGCTGCGCGAGCAGTTCGCCGCCGCACGCACGGTGGAGGAAGGCAAACCCTCCATCACGCTCACGCTGGATGGAGGTGCCGCATGAGCCTGCCCATCATCTCCGCACAGCAGCGCATGGCCGAGCGCAAGGGCGTGAAACTTTTGATGCTCGGCAAATCGGGCATCGGCAAAACCTCCCGGCTCAAAGACCTCGATCCGGCCACCACGCTGTTTCTCGACGTCGAGGCCGGTGATCTGGCGGTGGCGGACTGGCCCGGTGACACCATCCGTCCGACTTCGTGGCCGGAGTCACGCGATTTGTTCGTTTTCCTCGCGGGCCCGGACAAGTCACTGCCGCCGGAGTCTGCCTTCTCGCAGGCGCACTACGACCACGTCATCGAGAAGTTTGGCGATCCGGCGCAACTGGGCCGCTACCAGACCTTCTTCGTCGACTCGATCACGCAGCTGTCCCGCCAGTGCTTCGCGTGGTGCAAGACGCAGCCCGGGGCCATCAGCGACCGCTCTGGCAAGCCTGATCTGCGCGCGGCCTACGGCCTGCTTGGGCAGGAAATGATCGGTGCGCTCACCCACCTTCAGCACGCTCGC
Source organism: Achromobacter sp. DMS1 (assembly GCF_001270295.1). NCBI lineage: Bacteria > Pseudomonadati > Pseudomonadota > Betaproteobacteria > Burkholderiales > Alcaligenaceae > Achromobacter > Achromobacter sp. DMS1. The sequence continues at coordinate 9,526 of NZ_LHSJ01000002.1, forward strand.
GGCAAGAACGTGGTGTTCGTGGCCATCCTCGATGAACGCCTTGATGACTACAACCGCAAGGTGTTCGTGCCGCAGATCGAAGGTAGCAAGACTGCTCTGGAGCTACCCGGCATCGTTGATGAGGTCGTGACGCTGGCCGAAATCAAGGCTGAGGACGGCAGCGCATATCGCGCCTTCGTCACCAACACCCTCAATCCCTATGGCTTTCCAGCCAAAGACCGCAGCGGTCGCCTCGACCTGCTGGAGCCACCTGATCTCGGCGCACTGATCGCCAAGTGCGCAGGCGCAGCCAACACGCCTGCCGACGCCGCCACCCCGAACACCACCGAATCCAAGGAATAACCGCCATGTCGTCAAACTATTTCGATTTTCAGGATGCCGATCCCCAACAGTCAGGCTTCGACCTGATCCCCAAAGGCACGCTGGCCACGGTGCGCATGACGTTCAAGCCTGGTGGCTATGACGACCTGTCGCAAGGCTGGAGCGGCGGCTACGCCACCGAGTCTTTTGAGACTGGCTCCATCTATCTGGCGGCCGAGTTCGTGGTCACGGCGGGCGACTACGCCAAACGCAAGATGTGGTCGAACATCGGCCTGCACTCCAAGAAAGGCCCGACCTGGGGCCAGATGGGGCGCAGCTTCATTCGCGCCGTGCTCAACAGCGCCCGCAACGTTCACCCGCAGGACAACAGCCCGCAGGCCGCCTCTGCGCGTCGCATCCAGGGCTTCCACGAACTGGATGGCATCGAGTTTCTCGCCCGTATCGACATCGAAAAAGACGCCAAGGGCCAGGATCGCAATGTGATCAAGGTGGCGGTCGAACCTGACCACCCCGACTACGCCAAGTGGATGGGTGTGCCGCCCAAGACTTCCGGCGGCGGCACGTCCGGCGCTCCGGCGCAGGCAGCGCCTGCGTATCAGGCCCCGGCTCCGCAGCGCGCACCCGTGACAGGCAAGCCGTCGTGGGCTCAGTGAGGAGGTCGCCATGAATGCATCCATTCTCACTGCCAGCCACTACGGCGTTGTGCAATTTGGTGATCTCGATTGCGAGGCCGTCGTGCTCACCACTGGCGAGCGCGGCTACGTCCGTCGCCAGCTCATGAAGTTGCTGGGGTTTGCCGAGCGCCAAAGGGGTGACCGTTTTGCCAGCTTTCTGCGGGAATTTGCGCCTAACTCATTGTCATCATTGAACAAAAAAGAGGCGACAATTTTGCTGCCGTCGGGCCAAAAGGCTCAGTTCTTCCCCGCTGGCATCATTGCCGACGTCACATCAGCGGTCGTCAAAGCCGCCATCGACGGCACGCTGCACAAAGCGCGGCGGGGCATTGTCTCGAACTGCATGAAGATCATGCGGGCGCTGGCCACCACGGGCGAGGTCGCGCTGATCGACGAGGCCACCGGCTACCAGCACCACCGGGCACCGGATGCGCTGCAGGAGTTGATCTCCAAACTGCTGCGCCAGTCCTGTGCATCTTGGGAGCGACGCTTTCACCCGGACTACTACCGCGCCATCTACCGCTTGTTCGGCTGGAAGTACCAAGGCCACGACCAGAACCCGCCACACGTTGTTGGCCAGATCACGCTTCGCTGGGTCTATGGGCCGGTGCTGCCGGAGGACTTACTGAACGAGATCCGCAGTCGCAAGGGCATCTCGCAGAAGCACCACCAGTGGCTCTCCGATCAGGGCCTGGCACATCTGGAATCGCAGATTCACGCGGTCACGGCGATTGCACGCAGCTCGACGAACTACGCCGACTTCAAACGCCGCTGTGAGGCCGCCTTTGCTGGGGCTGCCCTGCAGTTGGGTCTGCTGCTCGATGAAATCGAGGAGGGAGCGTGAAATGCTGGGTCTGCAAACGACAGGCCCGGGGCTACGGCCACACCGACAACCGTCACGGTGTGGGCGATCCCCGGCGCTACCCCCTCGATTGGGTGTTCTGCTCTCGCCGCTGTCAAGACGCTTTTCACGCGCTGTACGGCAACTGGCAGCGTGCCAAGGAAGGCCGCATCGACAAAACGGAGGTCGCCATGATCAATCCGTCTGATGTCGAACGGGCTGCGATGCGCCAGTGCCTCAAGGCTTTTGGTGGGGCGGCGGGCGAGATTGGCTTTGACAAGCCACTGGGTGACTACTCGGAAAGCGAGGCGCTGCGCGTCATCGACGCCATCGTTACCTGCTGGTCGGAGGCGATGGTTTCCCACCACGAGGCCACCAAGTTCCCGCCCGTGCGGGGCTTGCCTGCGACGCCTGACCCGCTGGCACCTGAGGCCGCCAATCCGTTCGCGGATTTCAACGATGACATTCCGTTCTGAGGTGACTGCGATGCTGGATTTCAACTCATCTTCAAGCCTCTCGGATCGCGTCATGGCGCTGGTCGATGCCGGGATGCAGCAGGCCCGAGAACGTCAGTCTGCACGCCAGTACCTCGGGGCCTCACGTCTTGGCGTGGCCTGCGAGCGGGCGCTGCAGTTCGAGTACGCCAAGGCTCCCGTCGACCACGGACGCGGCACTCAAGGGCGGCTGTTGCGCATCTTCGAGCGCGGCCACGTCATGGAGGACTGCATGGTGGCGTGGCTGCGGGCTGCCGGTTTTGACCTGCGCACCCGCAAGGCAGACGGCGAGCAGTTCGGCTTCTCGGTGGCCGAAGGCCGCCTGCAAGGCCACGTCGACGGCGTCATCGTCGCTGGCCCCGAGGGCTTTGCTTATCCCGCGCTCTGGGAGTGCAAGTGTCTGGGCAGCAAGTCCTGGAGCGAACTGCAGAAAAAGGGCCTGGCCGTTTCCAAGCCGATCTACGCGGCGCAAGTGGCGATCTATCAAGCCTATCTCGAACTGCACGAGCACCCGGCGATCTTCACGGCGCTCAACGCCGACACGATGGAGATCTACACCGAGCTTGTGCCCTTTGACGCGGCACTGGCCCAGCGCATGTCGGACCGGGCGGTAAAGGTCATCACGGCCACCGAAGCAGGCGAGCTTCTGCCACGCGCCTTTCACGACCCGACCCACTTCGAATGCCGGATGTGCGCGTGGCAAGACCGCTGCTGGAGGACGTCATGACTGACAAGCACGCTTTGATGAATACCGTCGATCCCATGATTGATGCCAAGCAGGCTGCGGCTGCATTGCGCTTGCCGTACTACTGGTTCGCCGATCACGCGATGCGCAACAAGTACCGGATTCCGCATTACCTCATGGGCGGGCTGGTGCGCTATCGCTTGTCCGAACTGTCCGCATGGGCGGCACGCAGCGCTGCCGTCAAGAAGCGGGATGAGGAACAGGTCGCAGGATCGGGCAAGGAAGGTGTCGATGCTTGACTTCAACGACACCCAACAACCTGTCCAGTCCCGGCGCATCTTCGATGACAGCGAACGCGAGGCGCTGCGGGCAGGCTTGATCGCCGGTTTGCCCTCGGTGCTGGCCACCCTGTTTCCGGCGGGCAAGAAGCGCCGGGGCAAGTTCCTGATCGGCGACGTGCTGGGCAGCCCGGGCGACAGCCTTGAGGTGGTGCTCGATGGCGAGAAGGCGGGACTGTGGACGGATCGCGCCACAGGCGACGGCGGCGACATCTTCAATCTCATTGCCGGACATTGGGCGCTCAATATCCACACCGACTTCAACCGGGTGCTGGACGCGGCGGCCGAACTGCTCGGTCGCGCCCGTGAAATGCCGGTGCGTCGATCTGGCAAGAAAGAAATGCCCGTCGACGAGCTTGGCCCCGCCACGGCGAAGTGGGACTACCTGGATGCGAGCGGCAAGCTGATCGCGGTGGTTTACCGCTACGACCCGCCCGGGCAGAAGAAGCAGTTCCGCCCGTGGGACGCCAAGCGGCGCAAGATGACGCCACCCGATCCGCGTCCGCTCTACAACCAGCCGGGAATGGCCAGCGCCGCGCAGGTGGTGCTGGTCGAAGGCGAGAAATGCGCACAGACCCTGATCGACGCGGGCATCGTTGCCACCACGGCCATGCACGGCGCGAACGCCCCGGTCGACAAGACCGACTGGTCGCCGCTGTCCGGCAAGGCCGTCCTGATCTGGCCCGACCGCGACAAACCGGGCTGGGAGTACGCCACGCACGCGGCGCAGGCCATCCTGTCGGCAGGGGCCAAGTCCTGCCACATCCTGTACCCGCCCGAGGAGGCTGCCGAGGGCTGGGACGCGGCGGACGCCATCGCCGAGGGTTTCGATGTCGCCACCTTCCTCACCCACGGGCCGCGCCTGCAGATGCACGACGTGACCGATGAGGCCGAGCCGGTGGTCAGCAGCGACGAATCCGTCTGGGGTACCGAGGACGCGCTGGCGCTGTCCTTCACCCGGCGCTACCACCGCGACTGGCGCTATGTGGCCACCTGGGGGCGATGGCTGGTGTGGGACGGGCAACGCTGGCGCACCGAGGACACGCTCGCCGCCACCGACCTGATCCGCAGCGTCTGCCGCCAGGCCGCCGTGCGTGCCGACAACCCCAAGGTCGCCGTCAAGCTGGCCAGTGCCAGTACGGTCGGTGGCGTCGAACGGCTGGCGCGTGCGGATCGCAGGCACGCGGCCATCACCGATGAATGGGACGCCGATCCGTGGCTGCTCAACACGCCCGGTGGTGTGGTCGATCTCAAGACGGGCCGGATGCGCCCACACGAACGTGCCGACCGGATGACCAAGATCACCACCGCCACGCCCAGCGGTGACTGTCCGACGTGGAAGCAGTTCATCGACGAAGTCACTGGCGGCGACAAGGCGCTTCAGGCCTACCTGCAACGGATGGTCGGCTACGCGCTGACCGGATCGACGCAAGAGCACGCACTGTTTTTCCTGTACGGCACGGGCGCAAACGGCAAGTCGGTGTTCGTCAACACGCTGGCCACCATCCTGGGCGACTACGCCACCAACGCGCCCATGGACACCTTCATGGAAACGCGCACCGACCGGCACCCGACCGATATGGCCGGACTGCGCGGTGCACGTTTCGTGGCGGCCATCGAAACCGAACAGGGCAAACGCTGGGCCGAATCCAAGCTCAAAAACCTGACCGGTGGCGACAAGATCTCCGCACGCTTCATGCGCCAGGACTTCTTCGAGTTCTTCCCTCAGTTCAAGTTGTTCGTGGCAGGCAACCACAAGCCTGCCATCCGCAACATCGACGAGGCCATGAAGCGCAGGCTGCATCTGATCCCGTTCACGATCACCGTGCCGCCCGAGCGCCGCGACAAGAACCTGCAGCAAAAACTGCTGGCCGAGCGCGACGGCATCCTCGCATGGGCCGTGCAGGGCTGCCTGGACTGGCTGCGTCACGGTCGGCTTGATCCGCCGCAGCGCGTGGTGGAGGCCACCGAGGAGTACTTCGAGGCCGAGGACGCCTTGGGTCGCTGGCTGGACGAACGCTGCATTCGCACCCCGAACGCCAGATCGTTGACCGCCGAACTGTTCTCCGATTGGAAACAGTGGGCCGACGCAGCGGGTGAGTTCACCGGATCGCAGAAGCGTTTTGCCGACCTGCTGCTCAACCGGGGGCTGGACAAATGGCGCAACGGCATGGGCTTGCGCGGGTTTCAGGGCATTGGTCTGAAGTACCCGCCTGCACCTGCCTACACCCCTTACGCCGATAACTGAAACAACCGCGTCTGACGGATCGGACGGACTATGTCGTAACTCCTACACGTGCGCGTGCGCGCGCGCCTCATGGAGACTTTCGATATCACCCGTCCGATCCGTCAGACCCGCCAAAAAACGAGGACTGACACCATGACCACGACCATTCTTGCCCTGGATCTGGGCACCACCACCGGCTGGGCGCTGCGCGGCAGCGACGGCCACATCACCAGCGGTGCGGAGAGCTTCCGTCCGCAGCGGTTTGAAGGCGGCGGCATGCGCTTTCTGCGCTTCAAACGCTGGCTCACCGAGATCAAGCAATCCTGCGACGGCATCGACTGCCTGCACTTCGAGGAAGTCCGCCGTCACGTTTCGACCGATGCGGCCCACGCCTATGGCGGGTTTCTCGCCACGCTCACCGCGTGGTGCGAGCACCACCAGATCCCGTATCAGGGCGTGCCGGTCGGCACCATCAAAAAGCACGTCACAGGCAAAGGCAACGCGGGCAAGGAGGACGTGATCGCTGCTATCCGGGTGCGTGGCCACGCCCCCGTGGACGACAACGAGGCCGACGCACTGGCGCTGCTGCACTGGGCCATCCAGCACCACGACGTGGAACAGGAGGTGTGAGGTGACCCGCAAACACTGGACGATTGACGAGGTGGCCGCGCGCTACGAAGAAGCAGCCCGTACTGGACGACGCCTGCCGCCCGTGCGGGTGCAGGGCTACTTCAACGTCTGGCCCATCATCGTGCGCCAGCAGTGGGAGCGTCTGTCGGCAGACGAACAGCCGCGCCACTACTTCCCGCCCAGCCCTGAGGCGGTTGACCGGATGCTGGAGACGATGCGCTGGATGCAGTGGCTGGACGTGGAGCAGCGTCATCTGGTGTGGATGCGCAGCGACCACCAGCCCTGGCGGAAGATCTGTGGGCGCTTCGGCTGTGACCGCACGACGGCGTGGCGGCGCTGGCAGAAAGCCTTGCAGACGGTGGCTGACCAGCTCAACGCAGGCGTTGTCCCACGGCACGCGCAATCCAAAAACGTGGGCAATTTAGGGTAATGCTTGGGGTGTTTGTCCCCGGTTTGCTGCGTTTGTCCTTTTGACGGTCTTTCGAGGGTGCAACAAAAACCGGCTTTTGGGGCTAGGATTCACTCCATGCTCGGGATCAGTGACTTTGAGTCGACAGTGACTTCAAAGCCACAGTGGCTCCGAAGCGACAGTGGCTTCACAGCCACGCTTCCCCAAGGGAAAACGGGCCCTTCCTGCCCAAAATCCCATGCGGGGGGCGCGAGCGCGACGCTTTTTTAGCGTCAGGGCGCGGGCAAGGTTACCAGTCGGCAGGTTACCGGCTCCGGTTACCACCCCCAGGCGCAGTTACCACCCCACCAGAATCTTCATTCACTCAACCCGCCCGGCGGCAACGCTCGGCGGGTTTTGCTTTTGGGACTTCCACTTTGAACACGCTCAACGTCGAGTACCGCAAGGTCGAGGCGCTGATTCCCTACGCCCGCAATCCGCGCACGCACGCCGAAAGCCAGATCGCCAAGATCGCGGCCAGCATCGTCGAGTACGGCTGGACGAATCCCATCCTGGTCGACGGCGACAACGGCATCATCGCCGGACACGGGCGTTTGGCCGCTGCGCGCAAACTCGGCCTGGATCAGGTGCCGGTGATCGAACTGGCCCACCTGACCGTCGCGCAAAAGCGGGCACTGGTGATTGCCGACAACCGACTGGCACTGGATGCAGGCTGGGACGAAGAGATGCTGGCCCTGGAGCTGGCCGAGTTGTCCGACGCTGGATACGACCTCGCTCTGACCGGCTTCGAGGAAGCCGAGATCGAGGCACTGCTCACCGGCGCGGTGGCCGTCGCGGATGATGAATCAGAGTCTGAAGCCGACGAGTCTGACGCGGCCGACGACGTGCCGGAAGTACCCGTCATGGCGGTATCCCGCCCCGATGATGTCTGGGCGATTGGCCCGCACCGCCTGATCTGTGGCGACGCCACCGACCGGAACGTGGTCGCTGCGCTGATGCAGGGTGACCTCTCTCGCCTGTGCTTCACCTCGCCGCCCTACGGCAACCAGCGCGACTACACCTCGGGCGGCATTTCCGATTGGGACGGCCTGATGCGCGGCGTGTTCGCGCACCTGCCGATGGCAGGCGACGGTCAGGTGCTGGTCAACCTCGGCCTCATCCACCGCGACAACGAGGTGATCCCGTATTGGGACGGTTGGCTATCTTGGATGCGCCAGCAGGGCTGGCGGCGCTTTGCGTGGTACGTCTGGGATCAGGGGCCGGGGATGCCCGGCGACTGGGCAGGCCGCTTCGCGCCGAGCTTCGAGTTCGTATTCCACTTCAACCGGGAGAGCCGAAAGCCGAACAAGATCGTGCCCTGCAAACACGCAGGCCAGGAATCCCACCTGCGCGCCGACGGGTCGTCCACGGCAATGCGCGGTAAGGATGGCGAGGTGGGCGGCTGGACACACAAGGGGCTGCCGACGCAAGACACCCGCATCCCCGACTCTGTGATCCGCGTGATGCGCCACAAGGGCAAGATCGGGCAGGACATCGACCACCCGGCCGTGTTCCCAGTGGCGCTGCCGGAGTTCGTCATCGAGGCTTACACGGACGCGGGCGACATCGTGTTTGAGCCCTTCGGCGGCAGCGGCACGACGATGCTGGCCGCCGAGCGCACCGGTCGGATCTGCTGCAGCGTGGAGATCGCCCCGCAGTACGTGGACGTGGCCATCAAGCGCTTCCAGCAGAACCACCCCGGTGTGCCGGTCACGCTGCTGGCAACAGGCCAATCGTTCGAACAGGTCGCCGCCGAACGCGTCGCCACCTCTGATGCCGAGGTGATGGCATGAACTGGCTGGCCGACAAGATCGAACAGTGGCCGACCGCCAAGTTGCTGCCCTACGCCCACAACGCGCGCACCCATTCCCAGGAACAGGTGGCGCAGATCGCCGCCAGCATTGCGGAGTTTGGATTCACCAATCCGATCCTGGCGGGCAGCGACGGCATCATCGTCGCTGGCCACGGTCGTCTCGCCGCCGCCCAGAAGCTGGGTCTGGAACGGGTACCGGTGGTCGTGCTCGATCACCTGACGTCGACCCAGCGCCGTGCCCTGGTCATCGCGGACAACCGCATCGCGGAGAACGCGGGCTGGGACGATGCGATGCTGAGGATCGAACTGGAAGCCTTGCAACTCGAAGGCTTCGACCTGGACATCACCGGCTTCGACGCCGACGCGCTGGCCGAACTGATCGCGGGCGACGAGCCGGACAACGAAGGCCAGACCGATGAGGATGCAGTGCCCGAGGTCAGCGAGACGCCCATCTCGCGTCCGGGCGACGTCTGGATCATGGGCCAGCACCGGCTGCTGTGTGGCGACTCGACCGTGGCCGAGAGCTACGAGCGGTTGATGCAGGGCGACCTGGCGGACATGGTCTTCACCGACCCGCCGTATAACGTGAACTACGCCAACAGCGCCAAGGACAAGATGCGCGGCAAGGATCGCGCGATCCTGAACGACAACCTGGGGGACGGCTTCTACGACTTCCTGCTGGCAGCGCTGACGCCCACCGTCAGGCATTGCCGGGGCGGTATCTATGTGGCGATGTCCTCCAGCGAACTGGATGTGCTGCAGGCCGCCTTCCGCGCCGCCGGTGGCAAATGGTCGACCTTCATCATCTGGGCCAAGAACACCTTCACCCTAGGGCGCGCCGACTACCAGCGCCAGTACGAGCCGATCCTCTACGGATGGCCCGAGGGGGCGACACGCCACTGGTGTGGTGACCGCGACCAGGGGGATGTCTGGAGCATCAAGAAGCCGCAGAAGAACGATCTGCATCCGACCATGAAACCGGTCGAGCTGGTCGAGCGGGCGATCCGCAATTCGAGCCGCCCGGGCAACGTGGTGCTCGACCCGTTCGGTGGCTCTGGAACCACGCTGATTGCTGCCGAGAAGTCAGGCCGCTCTGCGCGACTGATCGAACTCGACCCGAAGTACGTGGACGTGATCGTGCGTCGGTGGGAGGACTTCACCGGGAAGCAGGCCACCCGCGAGGCGGATGGCGCGTTGCTTGATCAGGCGGCGAGCGACTCGTCGACGATCTCGCAGTGAATCACGAAGCCCGTCAGGTAAGGCAGGCCGCGCGGGATGCCGTATTGCTTGCTGGTCTGGCTGCCAATCGTCCAGCCCATCCAGCGTTGGGTGGCTGCGTTGATCGCGTCCGCCAGGGCCTTGCCTTCGTAAAGCCCGTTCTGGACGTCGTCGGCAAAGTGGCGTCCGTGGCGGCTGTCGAGGAAGACCCGTACCGATTCGAGGGGCTGGCCGGTGGCGTCCGAGATGGCGGTCATCGCCAGGGGCCATGCGGCGCTGGCGTGTTCGTTCATCGTGCCCCAAAAGCCCCAGGCTTCGTTCTGGGTGGCGGGGATCTGCGTGGTGGTGTTCATCTCTGGCTCCTTCGGGTTGATCGTTGCGACACCCGTAGTAACGCGCTGTTCGATTGAGAAGCCAAGCGCCGCTTGGCCTCTTTCTCGATCATTCTGATCAGGCGATGCGGTACACCCGCTCGCCGCCCTGCGGCTTGTCCGACACGATGGTCAGGCCCAGCTTCTTCTTGAAGGCCCCGGCAAAGGTGCCGCGCACCGTGTGTGCCTGCCAACCGGTGGCGGTGCAGATCTGGCTGATGGTTGCGCCTTCGGGGCGTTGCAGCATCCGGATCACTTCGGCTTGCTTGCTGTTGTCGCGGGTGCGCGGCTTGGCCCACGTTGCTTCGGCGGCGTTTACGGCGGCTTCCAGTTCGGGATCGCTCGCGGCGGCTGACGCGCCTTCAGCGTTGGCGATGATCTGGTCGAGATTGGCTTCGAATTGCCCGATGCCCGTCTTGTTCACGCTGGGACGCGGCATTCCCAGGGCGTCGTAGCCCTCGGCGGCGACGCGCCAGCCCTCGCCATCGGGCGTGATCAGGGCGCGTTTGAACATCCCGTCGAGCACTTTCTGGCGGGCACCGCCTTTGATGTGCTCGGGAAACCACTCGATCTTGCCGTCGGTGTGGTGGACGGCATAGGCGAGGATGGCGTGTTGGGCCGGGGTCAGTGGGATGGGGGACATGTCTTGCTCCTTTGCAAGGGTTGATCGGGTGACGTGATGAACGCGCTGTTCGGCGGTGAAGCCAAGCGTTTCTTGCTTGGCTTCGTTGCTTTCCAATCAGTCCTTGGCGATATCCGCTTCCGTGGCCTTCTGGCTCGACGCGCCGAGTTCGACGCCCGCTTTGAAGGCCGCTTCCAGCGCGTCCTTGAGGCACCACACCGCCACGTCGTGGAAGTCGAGGCTGTCGGCGTGTCGGGTTTGCAGGGTGTCGATGCCCAGGTGCTTGCGTGCGATCAGGGTGAGGACGGTGTCGATCTGGTTCATGGCGTTTCCTTTCGGGGATGGTTGGCGTGACGTGATGAACGCGCTGTTCCCGATGGAAGCCAAGCTCAATTCGCAGATTGACGAACAGATGATTGAAGAAGGTGACGATGGGACTGTCCATTCGCGCCTACGCGCGCCACCGTGGCGTGTCGCACGTGGCCGTGAAGAAGGCCATCGACACCGGGCGGATCACGCCGCTGCCGGACGGCACGATTGACCCGGATGCGGCGGACGCGCAGTGGGCACAGAACACATTGCAACCACGACGCGCCGCCACGCAGCAAAAGATCAGCACGCCGCAGACGCGACGTGCACCAGCCGAAGCAATACCGCAGCGCGATGCCATCGACGCCAGCACAGCGCCGATGTCGGCGGGCGGCACCTCGCTGCTGCAGGCGCGCACGGTCAACGAGGTGCTCAAGGCCAAGCTCAACAACCTGGAGCTGGCCCACCGCAAAAAGGAACTGGTGGATCGGGCGCAGGCCGTCGCGCACGTGTTCAAGCTTGCCCGCATCGAGCGCGATGCTTGGTTGAACTGGCCCGCCCGGATCTCCGGCCAGATGGCTTCCGCGCTTGGCGTCGATGCGCACCGGATGCACGTGGTCCTGGAGACAGCCGTGCGTGAGCACCTGATCGAACTTGGCGAGCTGCGTCCACGGGTGGACTGATGGAATTCGAGTACGAAGGCGCGGCCGAGATCGAACGGGCCTGGCGCGAGGGACTGACGCCCGATCCGCTGCTCACGGTGTCCGAGTGGTCGGACCGCCACCGGGTGCTCTCCAGCAAGGCGTCCGCCGAGCCGGGGCGCTGGCGCACCAGCCGCACGCCGTACCTGAAGGCGATCATGGATTGCCTGTCGCCGACCTCGCCCATCGAGCGGGTGGTGTTCATGAAGGCCGCCCAGCTCGGCGCGACCGAAATGGGCTCGAACTGGATCGGCTACGTGATTCACCACGCGCCGGGGCCGATGATGGCCGTGTGGCCGACGGTGGAGATGGCCAAGCGCAACTCCAAGCAGCGCATCGACCCCTTGATCGAGGAGTCACCGGTGCTCTCCGAACTGATCGCACCGGCCAGGAGCCGGGACTCGGGCAACACCATCCTGGCCAAGGAGTTTCGGGGCGGCGTGCTGGTGATGACCGGGGCCAACAGCGCCGTGGGTTTGCGCTCGATGCCGGTGCGCTATCTCTTCCTCGACGAGGTGGACGGCTATCCGTTGGACGTCGAGGGCGAAGGCGATGCGATCTCGCTGGCCGAGGCCCGCACGCGCACCTTTGCGCGGCGCAAGATCTTCATCGTCTCAACACCGACGATCTCGGGCGCATCGGCTATCGAGCGCGAGTATGAGGCCAGCGACCAGCGGCGCTACTTCGTGCCCTGCCCGCATTGCTCGCACCGCCAGTGGCTACGCTTTGAGCAGCTGCGCTGGGACAAGGGCAAGCCCGAGACGGCCGCCTACGTCTGCGAGGCGTGCGACACCGCGATTGCCGAGCACCACAAGACGTGGATGCTCGAACACGGCGAGTGGCGGGCGATGATCGGCGACGGCTCGGGCAAGACGGCGGGGTTCCACCTGTCGTCGCTGTACAGCCCGGTGGGCTGGCGCAGTTGGCGCGACATCGCCGCCGCCTGGGAGAGCGCCGTCAACAAGGAATCGGGGTCGGCGGCCGCCATCAAGACCTTCAAGAACACCGAGCTGGGCGAGACCTGGGTCGAGGAAGGCGAAGCGCCCGACTGGCAACGGCTGGTCGAGCGCCGCGAGGACTACCGGATCGGCACCGTGCCGCCCGGTGGGCTGCTCCTGGTGGGCGCTGCCGACGTGCAGAAGGATCGTATCGAGGCGTCCATCTGGGCCTTTGGGCGCGGCAAGGAGTCCTGGCTCATCGAGCACCGAGTCCTGATGGGCGATACCGCACGGGATGCGGTGTGGAAGGCGCTGGCCGCGATGCTGGCCGAGAACTGGACGCACGCCTCGGGGGTGGCGATGCCACTGGCGCGCTTCGCGCTGGACACCGGCTTTGCCACGCAGGAGGCTTACGCCTTCGTGCGAGCCTGCCACGATCCGCGCGTGATGGCGGTCAAGGGCGTGCCGCGCGGTGCCGCACTGATCGGCACACCGACAGCCATCGATGTGTCGCAGGGTGGCAAGAAACTGCGCCGAGGCATCAAGGTGTTCACGGTGGCGGTCGGCATCGCCAAGCTGGAGTTCTACAACAACCTGCGCAAGAGCGCGGATGTGAGCGAGGACGGCTCGACCCCGGTGTATCCGGCCGGGTTCGTCCATCTGCCCAAGACCGATGCCGAGTTCATCCAGCAGCTCTGCGCAGAGCAACTGATCACCCGCCGCGACCGCAACGGCTTCCCGGTGCGCGAGTGGCAAAAGATGCGAGAGCGAAATGAAGCGCTCGACTGCTACGTCTACGCCCGCGCGGCTGCATCGGCGGCGGGACTGGATCGCTTCGAGGAACGTCACTGGCGGGAGTTGGAGCGGCAACTTGGGGTAGCGCCCCCACCGGATGAGCCACCGCCCATCCAAGACATCGAATTGAACGAGGCCACCCATAGCGGTGGCCTCGCTGTTTCTGGCAACCGCAATTCTGGCAGGCGTGTGATCAAAAGCCGCTGGCTGACGAGATGAGGACACCGTGAGCTACACCACTACCCAACTCGATGCGCTGAAACGTGCCCTCGCCACCGGCGAGCGCCGCGTGAGCTTCGGCGACAAGACGGTCGAGTACCGGAGCGTCGAAGAACTGCACGCTGCAATCCGCACGGTCGAAGCAGAGATCGCACGCAACACAGGTGCGAGCCCGAAACGCCAGATCCGCGTCACGACTGCGAAGGGCTTCTGATGGCTTGGTACTCGAAAATTCGCGGCCTATTTGGGCAGCCGCCCGTTCACGAGGCGGCCGGTCGTGGTCGTCGCGCACTGGCGTGGATGCCTGGCAACCCCGGTGCGGTCGCGGCAATGCTGGCGACCAGCTCTGAACTACGAATCAAGAGCCGTGACCTCGTCCGTCGCAATGCCTGGGCGCAGGCCGGCATCGAGGCCTTCGTGGCCAATGCGGTGGGTACCGGCATCAAGCCGCAGAGCCTGGCTGCCGACGAGCGCTTCAAGACCGAGGTGCAGGCGCTGTGGCGTGACTGGACGGAGGAAGCCGACGCCGCTGGGCAGACCGACTTCTACGGCCTGCAGGCGCTGGCCTGCCGCGCGATGCTCGAAGGCGGCGAATGCCTGATCCGGTTGCGGCCGCGTCGCCCGGAGGATGGCCTGGTCGTGCCCCTGCAGCTTCAGTTGCTGGAGCCCGAGCACCTGCCGATCAGCCTCAACACCGATCTGCCCTCGGGCAACGTGGTGCGCTCGGGCATCGAGTTCGACGGGCTCGGGCGACGCGTGGCCTACCACCTATACCGTTCGCATCCCGAGGACGGGCGTCTGGCGCCGATGTCGGGCCAGGGCGGGATGGACACGGTGCGCATCGACGCGCGCGAAATCATCCACCTGTTCCGCGTCCTGCGCCCGGGCCAGATCCGGGGTGAACCGTGGTTGTCGCGGGCGCTGGTCAAGCTCAACGAACTCGACCAGTACGACGACGCCGAGCTGGTGCGCAAGAAGACCGCCGCGATGTTCGCCGGGTTCGTGACGCGGCAGAACCCCGAGGACAACCTGATGGGCGAAGGCGCCGCCGATAGCGAGGGCATCGCGCTCGCCGGGCTGGAGCCGGGCACGCTGCAGATTCTGGAGCCCGGTGAGGACATCAAGTTCTCCGACCCGGCGGACGTCGGCGGCTCGTACTCCGAATTCCTGCGCACCCAGTTCCGCGCAGTCGCCGCCGCCATCGGTATCACCTACGAGCAACTGACCGGCGATCTGACCGGCGTGAACTACTCGTCCATCCGCGCGGGCCTGCTGGAGTTCCGGCGTCGCTGCGAGATGGTGCAGCACGCCGTGCTCGTCCATCAGCTGTGCCGCCCGGTCTGGGCCGCGTGGATGAAGCAGGCCGTGCTCGCGGGTGCGCTCGAAGCCCCGGGTTTCGCACGTGGCGGGCCAGCGCGCCGTCGCCAGTACTTGCAGGCGAAGTGGATTCCGCAGGGCTGGCAATGGGTCGATCCGGAGAAGGAGTTCAAGGCAATGCTGCTGGCCATTCGCGCCGGCCTGATGAGCCGCTCGGAGGCCATCTCGGCCTTCGGCTACGACGCCGAGGACGTCGACCGCGAGATCGCCGCCGACAACCAGCGCGCCGACGACCTCGGCCTGATCTTCGACTCCGACCCTCGTCGCACGTCCAAGGACGGCGGCAGTGCCGAGCCGAACAAGAACGCTGCCGACGCCACACAAACCGGCAACTCGCCACCTGCCTGAAGGTTTCCCATGACCCTGCTTCCCCATTTGGCGGCACGCCTCTTTGGTGTGCCGCTGGCGATCCATCGCCCAAAACTTGACGTGATCCTGGCCGTGCTCGGCCCCCGGGTCGGTCTGGCAGATCTGGCCGCACCGACCGGCTTCACGCCGCCCACGCGCACCGCGGCCACCGAGACGCCGAAGGTCGCGGTCATCCCGATCCACGGCACGCTGGTGCGGCGCACCGTGGGGCTGGAAGCCGAATCGGGCCTGACCAGCTACGCGGGGCTCACCGTCCAGCTCGACGCCGCCCTGGCCAGCCCGGATGTCGCCGCGATCCTGCTCGACATCGATTCGCCCGGTGGCGAGTCGGGCGGCGTGTTCGACCTGGCGGACCGCATCCGTGCCGCGTCCGCTGTGAAGCCCGTGTGGGCGGTGGCCAACGACATGGCCTTCTCGGCGGCCTACGCACTGGCTTCGGCCGCCAACAAGGTGTTCGTGTCGCGCACCGGCGGCGTCGGCTCGATTGGCGTCATTGCGATGCACATCGACCAGTCGGAGAAGGACGCCCAGGACGGCGTCCGCTACACGGCGGTGTTCGCCGGCGACCGCAAGAACGACCTCAACCCGCACGAGCCGATTTCGAGCGAGGCCCACGCCTTCCTCAAGGCCGAGGTGAATCGCGTCTATGGCTTGTTCGTCGAGACGGTGGCCCGCCACCGGGGCATCGAGCCGTCCGCCGTGCGGGACACCGAAGCCGGGCTGTTCTTCGGGCAGGCCGCCGTCGCCATGGGCCTTGCCGATGCCGTCGGCACCTTCGACGACGCGCTGGCGCAGCTGCTCGCATCACTTTCCCCCAACCCGACTCCGGTGGCCGTGGCCGCGCGGGCGGGCTTTCTCAGCAACCACCCCAAGGAGTCATTGATGAATGATCGAACCGACCCCGCTGCTCTTGATCGGCCTCTTGCTGATTCTGCTGGCAGTCCTCCTCAATCGCACGCCGCCACGTTGAGCGTGGCCGATGCCGTTGAGATCGCGCAGACCTGCCAGCTTGCAGGCCGCGCCGACCTGATCGCGGGCTTTCTCGAGGTCAACGCCGCACCTGCCAAGGTCCGCAGCCAACTTCTCTCGGCCAAGGCCGAAGCCAGCCCAGAGATCGTCAGCCGCATCGCGCCCGACGCCTCTCGCCCCGCACCCGCCAATCCACTGCTCGAGGCCGCCAGAAATCTCGCGATGCAGTCGTCCGCCTTGAAGAAGGAGATCTGAGATGCCCACTGTGTTCACCGAATCGATGAACTTGGGCGACCTGCTCAAGTACGAGGCCCCGAACCTTTACTCGCGTGACCGCGTCACGGTGGCCGCTGGCCAGACCCTGCCGCTGGGCGCGGTCGTCGGGATGGTCACCGCCACCGGCAAGGTCAAGCGGATCGACCCCTCGGCCACCGACGGCAGTCAGGTCGCCGCTGGCGTGCTGATGCAGGCCGTCGATGCTGCCCTGGCCGAACGTCCGGACGGCCTGATGGTGACGCGTCACGCCATCGTCTCCGACCACGCACTCTCGTGGCCCACCGGTATCACCACCGCCGAGCAGCAGGCCGCCATTGCCCAGCTCAAGGCGCTGGGTGTCCTCGTTCGCCAAGGAGTCTGACCATGCAGAACATCTTCGAAAACCCCGCCTTCTCGATGTCGGCGCTGACTGCCGCCATCAACCTGCTGCCGAACAACTACGACCGCCTGGGCGCGATGGGCCTGTTCGTCGACAAGCCGCAGCGCTTCCGCTCGGTGATCGTCGAAGAGCAGAACGGCGTGCTCACGCTGTTGCCGACGATGCCCCCGGGCTCGCCCGGCACCGTAGGCGTGCGCGGCAAGCGCAAGGTGCGCTCGTTCACCATCCCCCACATCCCGCACGACGACGTGATCCTGCCCGAGGAAGTCCAGGGCATCCGCGCCTTCGGCTCGGAAACCGAACTGCAGACCGTCGCGGGGGTGATGGCGCAGCACCTGCAGACGATGCGCAACAAGCACGCGATCACGCTGGAGCATCTGCGCTTCGGGGCGTTGAAGGGCCAGATCCTCGACGCTGATGGCAGCGTCATCTACGACCTCTACAACGAGTTCGGGATCACGCCCAAGACCTTCACCTTCAACATTTCCAATCCGGCCAACGGCTGGGATGTGAAGAAGGCCTGCCTGGATGTCGTCCGCTACGTCGAGGACAACCTGCAGGGCGAACGGATGAGCGGCCTGCATGCCTTCGTTGGCGAGGATTTCTTCGACGCGCTCACCGGCCACGATGAGGTCAAGGCCGCCTACGACCGCTGGCAGGATGGCCAGGCACTGCGCACCGATATGCGCGCGGGCTTCACCTTCGCCGGGGTCACCTTCGAGGAGCATCGCGGCCGCGCGGTTGCACCGGGCAGTGCCGTGCGCCGCTTCGTCGAGGCCGACGAGGGCCACATCCTGCCGCTGGGCACGATGGACACCTTCGCCACCTACTACGCGCCGGCCGACTTCAACGAGACGGCCAACACGGTGGCGCTGCCGCTGTACGCCAAGCAGGAGCCGCGCAAATTCGACCGGGGCACCGATCTGCACACGCAGGCCAATCCGCTGCCGCTGTGCCACCGCCCGGCGCTGCTGGTCAAGCTGGTGATGGCCTGATGGGGCTGATCGAACGGCTCTACGAGGCCGCTGATCGTGCCGGTCTGCTGGTGATCGCCGATGTCGAGGGAAGAAGCGTTGCAGTGGATTTTTCTTCGGCCGATGAAACCGTGCTTGATGGTCTGCTTCGCGCGGCCGACTACACGATTCGCTTTCCTGCGTCCGCGCTGCCGGAACTTGCCACAGGCCACACGCTTTCCATTGCCGGCGTCACCTACCAGGTGCGCGATGTCCGCAGCATCGGCGATGGCAGCGAGCGTCGCGCCGACCTCTCCCGTCTCTGAGGACCCACAGCATGAACTCCATCCGCGAGCGCATCCTGCGCGAGGTCGTGGCACGTCTGTCGGACGCCGTCGCGCCTATGCCGGTGCTGCGCCATCCGACCATACCCATCACCCGCGAAGCCAGCCCCGCGCTGCTCGTCTTTGCCGAAAGCGACAGCATCGCCGGCCACGCGAATCACCTTGTGGATCGAGCCCTCACCCTGCGTCTCACCGTGGTGACGCGCGGCGAGGACGCGTTCGACCAGGCCGATCAGACGCTGGTGGCTGTCCACGTGGCACTGATGCGCGACGCGAGCCTCGGCGGCCTTTCGCTCCTGCTCCACGAAATCGACTGCGAATGGGACGCCGAGGACGCCGATGCCGGCGCCGTCGCAATGCCCGCCCGCTACGAGATTCGCTACCGCACCCACGCCCTGGACCTGACCAAAAACGGATGACTTTCCATGACTCTTGAACTGCTGAAACCCCACACGCACGCCGGGGTGCTTCACTCCCCCGGCACCCACCTCGAGCTCGACGAGGCCACTGCCCGCTGGCTCATCGAGCACGGCGTCGCCCAGCCTGCGCCCCCGGAGGCCGATAGCAAACCCAACACCACTTCCCGCAAAGGAGACTGACCATGCCGTACTTTTCTGGACAAGGCCGCGTCTACATCGGCGCCCGCGACACTGCCGGCAACCCGCAAGGCCTGAGTTTTGTCGGCAACGTGCCCGAGCTCAAGGTATCGCTGTCAGTGGAGACGTTGGAGCACCAGGAGTCCACCAGCGGACAACGCCTGACGGACCTCCAGCTGATCAAGACCAAGAAGGGCGAATTCGCCTGCACGCTGGAAGAGCTGATCGCGGTGAATCTGGGCCTGGCACTCTACGGCACGACCATCGAACAGGTCAGCGGCACGGTGACGGCCGAGGCACTGCCCAACCCGGTCACGGCAGGAAGCCTGTACCTGCTCGCCAAGCAGAACGTCTCCTCGGTGGTGGTCAAGGACGCCTCGGGCACGCCCAAGACGCTGCCCGTCGCCCAGTACAGCCTCAATGCCAAGCACGGATCGCTGGTCATCAACGACAAGACGACGGGCGGCCCCTACGTGGAGCCGTTCAAGGTCGACTACGCCTACAGCGCGGCGCAAACGACCGCGTTGTTCACGCAGCCGCTGCCGGAGCGCTGGGTGCGTTTCGAAGGCCTGAACACCGCCGACAGCAACCGCGAGGTGGTGATCGACCTGTACCGCGTGGCGATCAACCCGGCCAAGGAACTGTCGGTGATCACCGACGAACTGCTGAAGTTCGAGCTTTCCGGACAGGTGCTGGCGGACACGCTCAAGCCCGCTGCCGGCGACCTCGGCCAGTTCGGCCGCATCGTGCTGCTGTGAGGAGTACACGATGACCACCTCTGACCTGGATGTTCTCGTCCCGCAAACCCAATCCCTGGAGATCGCCGGGCAGCGCCTGACGATCAGTCCGCTGGTGATCGGCGAGCTGCCCGCGATGCTCAAGGCCGTGCGGCCCTTTGCCGAACAGCTGACCGGCGAGCCGGACTGGCTGGCTTTGCTCTGCGAGCACGGCGACGCCTTGCTGGCTGCGCTCTCCCTGGCCAGCCGACGCCCGCGTGAATGGGTAGACGCGCTGGCGCTCGACGACGCGATCACGCTGGCCGCCACGGTGTTCGAGGTGAATGTCGATTTTTTCGTGCACCGGGTCGCGCCGAAGGTCAGCACGCTCGCGCAGTCTCTGAGCGGACGGTTGGCTGGAGCGACGCCATCGCCCGCCTGATCCGCAGTGGCCACCGCTACCCGGACATCCTCGGCTACACGCTGGGCCAGCTGAACGCGTTTCTGGCCGCCGACAGCCGTCTCGAGCACGAACGGCTCTCCACCCAGCTCGCGGTCATGACCACCGCCGCCCAGGGCAACCGCGAAGGCATCCGTCAGCTCCAGGCCGAACTCCAACAGGGAATGCGCGATGAAGATCGATCTGGTCGCTGAGGGCTTGCTGGATCGTCGTCGCTTCAACGCCTGGCAAACCGATACCCACAAAACGATCCATTCCGCAGTCGCCCGCGCGATGCGGGATTCCGGCAAAGAGATGGCCGAGCGGGTGCGGGGCGAAATGCGATCCAGCTTCAACGCCGTGAAGCCCAAGTTCCTCCGGTCGATGCACGCCAAGGTGTACGACCGTAAAGCCTCGGAATTTCCGGCGCTCTACATCGGCTCGAAGGTGCCCTGGCTGGGCCTGCACGAACAGGGAGGAACGATCCGGAGACGAATGCTGATCCCGCTGCTGCCGCAACACCGGCGTATCGGACGCAAGGCGTTTGCCCGGGTGATCGATGCGCTGATGCGATCCGGCAATGCCTGGTTCGTCGAAAAGAACGGCCAGCAGATCCTGATGGCCGAGAACATCGCCGAGAACGCCCGGCCGCTGGCGCGTTTCCGTCGCGCCGAGCGCGAGCGCACCGGGGCAAAGCGCATCAAGCGCGGCCAGGAGATTCCCATGGCCGTGCTGGTGCGGCGCGTGAGCTTGAGAAAACGTTTCGATCTCAACCGTTCGGTGCGGGTCGATCTTCCCCGCCTGACGGCGGCCATCCGCAAGGCAATGTCGAAGGTTTGAGCAATGGCGAATAATCGCGCGCAGATCCTCATCACCGCCGTCGATGAGACGCGACGCGCCTTCCAGTCCGTCCAGGGCAGCCTCTCGCGCCTGCGCAGCGAAGCAGGCCAGGTGGGAGAAGTCCTGTCCCGCATCGGCAGTGCCATCGGTGTGGGACTGGGTGTGCGCGAACTGGTGGAGGTGGCCGACCAGTACAAGAACCTGCAGGCCCGGCTCCGGCTCGCGGTCACCTCTCAGGAGGAATTCAACCGCGCCGACGCGGCGTTGTTCGAGATCGCGCAGCGCAACCGCGCGCCGCTCGCCGAGACCGTCACGCTCTACGCGCGGCTGGCGCCCTCGGTGCAGGCGCTGGGGCGTTCGCAGGCGGACGTGCTGGCGGCCACCGATGCCATCGGCCAGGCGGTGTCGCTTTCCGGCGCGTCCAGCGAGGCGGCAGCCGGGGCGCTATTGCAGCTCGGGCAGGCCTTCGCCTCGGGACAATTGCGCGGCGAGGAGTTCAATTCGGTCATCGAGCAGACGCCGCGACTGGCGCAGGCCATCGCCGACGGGATGGGTGTGCCGCTGGGCTCGCTGCGGGCCCTGGCGCAGGAAGGCAAGATCACCTCGTCAGCGGTGCTCGATGCCTTGCTCAAGCAGCGTGGGCGCCTCGCCGAGGAATACGCGAGCCTGCCCGATACGGTCTCGGGCGCGCTCACCCGTCTGAAGAATGCCTTCCAGCGTGCCTTCGGCGAGCGCGACACGAGCTCCGGCCTGACCGCAGGTCTGGCGCAGGCGATCCAACTCGTCGCCCAGCATCTCGAACTGCTGATCGATCTGGCTGGCGTCGCGCTGGTCGCCGCCTTCGGCCGGATGGCAGGTGCCTTTGCAACCAGCATTGCCGCCGCCCGCGCCGAAGCGGCGGCGCGGCTTGCCAACCTGCGCACGCTCGAAGCCGAGGCGCTGGCTCGGGTGCGCGTGGCCGATGCCGCCCTGGCCCAGGCGCGGGCGCAAGGCATTGCCACCAGCGCACTGGTCGCCGACGCGGCCAAGGCTCGGCTGCAGGCCACCGCCGCCACCGGTGTCCTGACGCAGGCCGTGGCCTCCACGTCGCTGCTCGGTCGCGCAGCGGGTTTGTTGCGAGGTGCGCTGGCACTCCTGGGCGGCCCCATCGGCGTGATCGTGACCACGGTGACGCTTTTGGCCGGGGCCCTCTATTCGGCGCGCAACGCCGTGGTCGAGTTCGGCGGCAAGACCGCGTCGATCAAGCAGATCATCGTGGCCACCTGGGACCTGGTGGTCGGGAAGGTCGGCGAAGTCGTCAGCGCCCTGGGACGGCTGGTCGGGGTCAACAACCTGAGCTGGGACCGAGTGCGCGAGGTGATGCTCGATGCGCTCAGAGCTATCGGCACGGCCATCCGGTCGCTGGTCAATGTCGTTATCGGCGCCTTCAACGCGGTCGGCAGTGTCGCGGGCATCACGGCAGCCTTCTTGGTCGAGCGTTTCCGAAACGCCTTCTCGGACATCGGGGAGTTGGCGCAGGCCTTGGGCCAAGACGTGGCTGCCGCCTTCAGCGGCGACTTCTCGATGCAGTCGCTGCGTAGCGTCCTCGGCCGCCGACTTGGTGAGATGCGCGACTTCGGCAAGGAGCTCGCGACGACCGTGCGTGATGCCGTCACCCGCGACTATGTCGGGGAAGCTGCCCAGGCCATCGCCGGTCGCATCCGCCCCGATAAGAACAAGTCGGACGTATTCGGCCGCCCGCAACCACCGGCCAAGCCGACACCCGACAAGGGTATCGAGGCCGCCAAGCTGGCCCTGGTGCAGGCGCAGGCCGAGGCGGAACTCAAAATTCTGAAAGATGCGCTGGATCGCCAGGCGCGCGAACTGGACGCGGCGCTCGAAGACCGGCTGATTTCGCTGAAAGACTACTACGCGGCCAAGACCCGGATCGAACAGCAGGAGATCGATGCGGAAATCCGGCGCCTGCAGGTGTCGCTCTCGCAGCAGCAGCGCCTGGAAAAGACGGGCAAGGACGAGCCCGCACGCCTCAAAGCGAAAGGAGAAGTCGCCAAGCTCGAAGCGGAGCTCACGGTCCTCAACAACAAGCGTGCCGACGCCGAGGTCGCCAATGCCCGCAAAGCGGTCCAGGCCGAGCGCGATTTGCGCGAGGAACTCGCCAAGGTTCGCGACGAATTGCTCGATCTCACCGGTGCCGCGACCAGTCAGGATCGCCGCGCG
Source organism: Achromobacter sp. DMS1 (assembly GCF_001270295.1). Classification (NCBI taxonomy): domain Bacteria; kingdom Pseudomonadati; phylum Pseudomonadota; class Betaproteobacteria; order Burkholderiales; family Alcaligenaceae; genus Achromobacter; species Achromobacter sp. DMS1. Next base: position 32,645 of record NZ_LHSJ01000002.1, read on the forward strand.
GCCATCGAGCGCCAGTACCAGAGCCTGATTGCGCGGCTGCGCGCCGAGGGTGACACCGAGGGCGTGGCCACCGTCGGGAGGCTGATCGACGTCAAAGCGGCGGCGGCCGATCTTGCCGACTACGAGCGCCAGTTCAACGACACGCTCGCGCGGATGCGCGCGTCTGAGGAGTCGATCAATCTGCAGCGTCAGTCCGGGCTCCTCACGGAATCGCAGGCCCGCCAGCAGATCCTTGCGCTGCACCGGCAAACCGGTCAGTCGCTCGACGCGCTGCTGCCGCAGCTGGAGGCCGCCGCCGCTGCCATCGGGCCGGATGCCGTCGCCCGGGTCCAGGACTGGAAGAACGAGATCGCGCAGGTGAAGTTGGTCGTCGACGACGTGGCCGTCGCCATCGACGGCGCGGTCCAGGATGGTTTCGCCCAACTGTTCCAGGACATCGGCAGCGGCGCGAAGTCGGCGAAGGACGCATTCGCGGATTTCGGTCGATCCGTGCTGCAGACGATCAACCGCATCGCCTCGCAGAAGCTGGCCGAAGCCTTGTTCGGAAGCCTGATGGGCGGCGGCACGGCAGGCAGTGCTGGAGGCTTGGGCGCGTTGATCTCGTCGTTTTTCGGCTTCGCGTCGGGGGGCTACGTGACCGGTCCCGGCACCTCGACCAGCGACTCCATCCCGGCGCGCCTCTCCCACGGCGAGTACGTGGTCAATGCCCGCGCGGTGAGCCGGCTCGGGTTGTCGTTCCTGGACGCCATCAACGGCCTGTCTGCCGGGCCCCGTGTGGCTGGCGGTCGCCTGGCCTTTGCCGCTGGTGGCCTGGTGCCCGAAGTCCCGGCGCCACCGGCCCCGGGCCAGAACATCCGCATTGTCAATGTCATCGACCCGGCGATGGCGGCCGATTACCTCAACAGCAGCGCCGGCGAGCGCACGGTGATGAACCTCATCCAGCGCAACGCCGCGTCGGTGCGCAACATCCTGGGACGCTGAACATGGCCTGGACTTCCGGCACGGCAACGAATGCCGCCGATCTATTCAACAAGATGATCACCTTTTTGACCGCCGACGCGACGCTGGTTGCCGGGGGCGAAGCCTGGACGCTATTGCGCCGAGACACCTTCACGCTTGACCCCAAACGCGATCTGGTCGAGCTGCGTGGCCCCGGCTCCTCGGCAGGCGATGCGATCTACGTACAGATCTGCCTGTTCGCCGACGCGGCGGCTCCCGCGTATTCGATCCGGGTTTTCGGCTCGCAATCGTGGCAAAGCGCCATCTCGATCAGCACGCCGGAAGGCCAACCAGGCAGTTTGCTCTCGGGGGCCGGTTCGCTCGGCATCCTCCCCCGGATGCCAGTGTTCAACAGCTCGATCAGTTACTGGTTCGTTGCCAACGGCCGCCGCTTCATCGTAGTGGCGAAGTCCTCGGCCTACTGGGGGGCGCTCTACGCGGGGTTTTTCCTGCCCTACGGCACGCCGTCGCAGTACCCGTATCCGCTCTTCATCGGCGCCAACACCTCGCGCGGCGACAACTATCAAAGTTCGGATCTCGATATCGCGGGCAGCGCGTTCTGGCGCAACGATGGTGAGTACGGCAGCTACAGCGCAGCTATCCTGCAGCCGAGCGGCGGCTGGGTCGGCACCAACCGCTTCGATACGAGCTACACCGGTCGCGCCTGGCCCTGGGCAATGTCGCAGGAGACCAGGAGGAACAGCGTAGGGCGCTACGACATGGGCAACCTCACGCAGTTGCCGAACGGCGCCAGTCCGCTGCTGCCGGCGATCCTTTATGACTGCGCGACGACTCGTCCGTTCTCGATATGGGGCGAGCTGCAAGGCGTGTTTGCCGTGCCGGGCTTCGGAGTGGCTGCCGGCGACACCGTGACCGTAGGCGGCAAATCCCATCTGGTCGTCCAGGCGGCGACTTCCACCAACGCGGCGCGCTTTGCCGCCATCCAACTCGCTTGAGGCGATTCAATGGCTTACATCACCGGCGCGTCGGCGGACATCAACACGCTGCTGACGGCGATCAAGAATTTTGCGGTCGCCAATGGCTGGACGGCCAACGCTACCGACACCTTTACGCTGACGTTTCCGACCTATGGATCGACTGGTGGTGCGACCCACGCCGGCACGACGTCGATGATTTCCTCGGTCAGCGGCTCTGATGCGTACCGGAACCAGTCGGAAACGAGCCTGACGGCGAACCGGGTCGTGTTGTCCAAGAACGGCGTGTCCTACCAGCTGTTCGGAGTAAACAAAAAGCTCTACAAGAACGGCGTCAACGGCACCTACGCCTGCTTGGAGGCCTGGGTGTGCGACGGCTATTCCGCAGGCGTGGCGGCCAACCTGCAGACGAACAATCGCAAGTTCGTGATGGTCGGGCCGATGGCGACCTCGCTCTATGCCTACCACTTGTTCTCCAACGGTGACTTCGTGCACGTGGTGATCGAGGAGACGCCGGGCCGGTTCCGCCACCTGTCGTTCGGCTTCATCAACAAATATGGCGCCTTTGCCGGGGGGCAGTATCTGACCGCAGGTTGCCCCGTCGAGTCGTTCACGACTACGCCCTATGCGTTCAACACCTCGAATCACTCGATTCCTTTCGGCGCGAACGCGCAGGGACCTTCGCGTGCGTCGCTTGCATCGAACGGCTATCCGGGTAGTTATGTCAGAGCCGACATCGATGGTTGGACGGTCGGTTGGCGGCTGATCTCGACCGGCTCGTACACGACGGAACAGTTGGACGCCTACGGGTGCTCAAGCTACGCCAATGCGACCAACAACCGCGCGGGCTACATCGGGTCCGGGACCCAGAACTCCCTCAACACCCTGGCGCACGATCTGGCTTACCACTGCTCGCCGCAAAGCTACAACGGTCTGGCGCCGATGTTGCCGTGCTATGTGGGCGTCAATCGCACGCCCTACGTCGGCACTTGGACGCTGCTCGGCGAGTTCCCCGATGTGCGCTTCCTGAACATCTCGAACTTCAACCCGGGCGACGAACTGATCCTCGGCACCGACGTGTGGAAGATCTTCCCACTGTGGAACAAGGCCTACACGCTCGGGGCGGAACCGATCAGCTACGACTACGGCCTGGCCTACCGCAAGGTGATGTAAATGCCCGACTTCGCCGGAGCCTTCACGTCAAACATCCTGGGCGGCGCAGTGGCCACCGGGATGAACAGCCTGTGGGACGATGGTCGACCTGCGTACTACGCACCGACCACGGTCATCGCGGCGATTGCTGGTGCGGTCGGTGTCATCGACAGCGGCCAGCCGTCGCCCGAGGCACTGATCGCGCGGACTGGCGCACACTGTGGTTCTTTCTCGGACGACTACTACCACCGGATCTACCTGCAGCCGTCCAGGATCGAGTTCGGCAATCTCGTCATTCCCACAACCCGTACCGTCGAAGTCTGGAATGCGTTCCTGGACCCGGTGACGATTTTCCAGCTAGACGGCGACACCGAGGGCTTGTCCCTGGGGTTCTTCCCGCCAACAAGGATGCGGGGGCTGGAGGACATCTTCTACGAGGTCACGGCCACTCTCGATGGCCCAAGCTTCGTCGATACGCTGCTGACGCTGCATTTCTCGGCTGGCGGCACACGGGATCTGGCGATCAGCTATGGCCGCGTGCTGGTCATGGGCCTGCTGCACGATTGGCAAGGCGGCTTCACCGAACGGCTGGAATGGCTCACCGACGTGCTGACGATGCGTGACGGTGGGGAGCAGCGGGTGCGGCTGCGGACCGATCCCCGGCGCTCGTTCGAGTTCGACGTGCTGGAGTACGGCAACGGCGGGCAGCTTGATCTCTTGATGAACGTCTGGCAGTCGCGCGTCTATGCCGTGCCGGTGTGGACCGACAAGGCTTGGCTTGCGGCCGCCATCCATCCCGGCGACACGGTGCTGGCCGTGAGTACCACGGACCTGGACTATCACGCCGGTGGGCTGGCCATCGTCGGCTCAAGCGCTGGCGCCAGCGAGGCACTGGAAGTCCTGTCCCTGACCGCCGGGACGATCACGCTCAAGCGCCCGGCCTTGGGGAACTGGCCCGCAGGCTCCTGGATCGCCCCGGCCCGGCTAGGACGGTTACCCGCCCAGCAGACCGTGACCCGGCCAACGGCGGCGATCTCCCAGGCCAAATTGCGCTTCGAGCTGGAGGACCTGGCTTCGCCAGTGGCGGCGACGAGTTCACCGATTCAGTACCGAGGCTACGACACGCTGCTGCTGCATCCAAACCGGGTCGAGGACGTCAGCATCGACTATCAGCGACTCGCCGATGTGTTCGACGTTGAGACCGGCACGCCTGCGGTGATCGACAGCCCGAACCGGCCCTTTATCGTGCGCCGCCACCAGTACCTGCTGCCAGACCGCACCCGGCTCACTGCGATGCGAGGCTGGCTCGCGGCCCGTGCAGGTCGTCAGGTGCCTTTCTGGGTGCCGACGTGGGAGCGTGGTCTCGAGGTCGCCCAGCCCTTTGCCTTGGATGCAACGGAAATTTTGGTCCAGGCCCGGGGCTTTTCGACGTACTACCAGGCGATGCCCGGCCGTCAGGACGTGGCCTTTCTGCACAACAACGGCACCTGGTTCTTGCGACGGATCACCGCTTTCGAGTTCGTGGACGGGGTCGTCGAGCGGATGCGGATCGAGGCCGCGCTGGGCGTGGCCTGCGCGCCGTCCGATTTCCGGATCGTCTGTTTCCTGGAACTGGCCCGACTGGAGAGCGATGCCGTGGAATTTTTCTTCGAAACGGATCGTGTGGTTCGGGTGACTTTGCCTATTCGGAGCATCAACGGATGACCTATCAGAACCAAGAAAACAGCCTCCATGCCGGCCAGCCGGTCGAGTTGTATCGCTTCGCGCTGGGGACCACCGTCTGGCGCTACACGTCGGCACAGAGCGCCGTGACCTACAACGCCGAGAAATACATCCCGGCGCCGATACGGCGCTCGGAGATCGAGCAGACGCAGGAGTTCGGCCGCGCAATGCTGAATCTGGAAGCGGCACTCGACATCACCGTGGTGCAGTCCTTCATCGTGACCCCGCCCGATGGCGTGCTGTCGCTCACGATCTTCCGCCAGCATCTGACTGACCCGAACGCTGAGTTCATCACCTGGTGGAAAGGCCGTGTCGTGTCGGTGGTGTTCAGTGGCGTGACGGTGCAGATGCGTTGCGAGCCAATCTTCACGACGCTCAAGCGCTCGGGACGGCGGGCGAACTACCAGATCAACTGTCGCCACCCGCTGTACCACGGCGGCTGCAAGGTCAACGCGGCCGACTACAAGACGGCTGGCATCGTCGAGAGCGTGGCGGGGCTGGAGGTGACCGCCTCCGTCTTCCTGCCCAAGCCGATTGCCTGGTTCGTCGGCGGCCGGCTGATGGCCGCTGGGGCGCAACGGATGATCGTCGCCAGCTCCGGCGGTGCGGTAACCCTTTCGGCGCCGATTCCGGGCCTGAAGGCCGGTGATGCGTTCGAGGCGTATCCGGGTTGCGACCACACGCTCGCGACCTGCGCCGCCAAGTTCGGCAACCAGCTGAACTACGGCGGTTTCCCCTACATCCCGGTGAAGAACCCCTTCACTGGCGATGCCATCGTTTGAGGCTTTCCCATGTGGCAATACCTGATCGTGTGGGTGATCACGACGGTCCTGTCGTCGCTGCTTGCCCCCAAGCCAAAAACCACCACGCCGCAACCCGGCGATGTTGATGCGCCGGTCGCCGCGACCGACAGTCCGATCCCGGTGCTGTTTGGCACGCGGACGATCAAGCAGCCGAACTGCGTCTGGTTCGGCGATGTGCGGACAACGCCGATCAAGACCAAAGGAGGCGGCAAGAAATGAGCGAACAGCGCAGCAACCTTCAGATCGCCACTCACCTTGATGCCAAGGCTCTGGGCTATTGCAATGCTGGCCTGCGCCGCTGGTTTCCGCGCGACGGCGTGACTTTCGATGATTTTCGCCAGCAGGGCGTGAGCACCGCCTGGCTGCGGGCTACCGGGGATGCGATGGCGATTCGGCTGGCAGAGCACGTCGAGCAGCAAGCCATATCTGAAACGAATGAGGGAGTCAAGGCATGAGCGGCGGCGGCAAAGGCAGCAAAAGTGTCACCGTCGGCTACCGCTACTACGCGGGAATGCATCTGGCGCTGTGCCACGGCCCGGTCGATTCGCTCAACAAGATCGTGGTCGGCGAGCGCACGGCGTGGTCGGGATCGATGACGTCCAGCGGCCAGATCACCATCAATCAGCCCGACCTGTTCGGCGGCGACGACCGCGAGGGCGGCATCGTCGGCGCCGTCGATCTGGTGATGGGCAACGCCTCGGACGGTCAGAACGACTACCTCGCCTCCAAGCTCGGCGCCAACGTACCGGCCTTCCGGGGAGTAGTGTCACTGGTGTTGCGTCAGCCGCAACTGTCGGCGATGAACCCTTACATCAAGCCGTGGAGCGCCGAGCTCACGCGGATCATCCGGCGATCCGACGGCTCGCCGCAGTGGTATTCGGACAAGGCGGCCATCGCCGGTGACATGAACCCGGCGCACATCATTTACGAGTGCCTGACCGACCGGACCTGGGGCCGGGGCTACAGCTCGGCCGAGATCGACGATGCGTCGTTTCGCGCTGCCGCCGACACGCTCTACGCCGAGAGCTTCGGCCTGTCGATCCTGTGGGACCAGCAGCAGGACATCGAGGCTTTCATCGAGCGCATCCTGCAGCACATCGACGGCTCGATTTATGTGAGCCCACGCACTGGGCTGTTCACGCTCAAATTGACCCGCGATGACTACGACCCGGCAACGCTGCTGGAGCTGAACCAGACCAACGTGATCCGGCTGGAGTCGTTCGAGCGCACCTTGCCCGAGGAGCTGATCAATCAGGTCACGCTGTCCTACCACGACCGCACGACCGACAAGAGCGTCTCGATCTCGGTGCAGGACATCGCCGGCATCGAGCGATCCCTGGGCGAAATCAAGGACGCCAAGGTCAGCTACGAGGGCGCGGCCAATGGCGCGCTGGCTGCGCGCCTGGCCATGCGGGATCTGCGGCAACTGTCCTCCACCCTGGCGAAGATCACGCTGGTGGCCAACCGCACCGCCGCCTGCCTCAACATCGGTGACGTGTTCAGATTCTCCTGGCCCGAGCTGCGGATCGAGCAGTTGATCTTGCGGGTGGCGCAGATCAGTTACGGGACACTGGCCGATGGCCGGGTGCGGATCACCTGCGTCGAGGATGTATTCGGCCTGCCCGATGCCGTTTATCTGGCGCCCGCCGAGAGTGGCTGGGTCGATCCACGTCAAGCGCCCATCGCAGCGAACTTCGTGTCGGTGAGCGAACTGCCGTACTGGACGATTGTTCATGAGATGACGGGCGAGTCGGCCGCCGCTCAGGCCGAAATCGATCCGAATGGCGGGTTCCTGTCCGTTTCAACCGTTCGGCCCTCGGGTGCAGCGATCAACTACGCGGTGCTGACGCGGCAGGGATCGGCGGCCTTCGAGAAGATCGGCGTCGGTGACTTCATCCCGTCCTGCGTGCTGGCGAACGACATCGGGCAAACCGAGACGGTGCTGAACGTGCTCTACGGGGTCGATCTGGATCTGGTCACGCTCAACTCCTACGCGCAGCTCGATGGCGAGCTGGTCGCCGTGAAAGCGGTCAATGTGGCCGCCGGCACGGTGACGGTGGATCGGGGCGTGCTGGACACGGTGCCGGCGAAGCATTCGGCGGGTGCGCGGCTGTACTTCGTCGAGGACGGGCAGTTCTACAACACGAGCCAGTATCTGAGCAGCGAAACGGTGCAGGCCAAGGTGCTGCCCGCCACTGGTATGGGTGTTCTCGCCGAGCCGTCAGCACCCGCGATCAGCTACACGTTCGCCAAGCGGCAGATCCGGCCCTATCCGCCCGGCAAGCTCCGGGTCAACAACCTCGACTACAGCGTGAGCTACATCACCGGGGAGGTGACGGTCAGCTGGGCGCACCGCAGCCGGGTGCTGCAGACCGCCTATCTGGTGACGCAATCCGAATCCAACATCGGGCCGGAACCCGGGACGACCTACACCGTGCGGATCTATGGCGAGGCGGGGACGCTCAAGCACACCGAAACGGGGCTGACCGGCACGAGTTGGACCTATCCGATGGCCGCCGAGATTTCCGAGAGCGGCCTGAATCGACCGAATGAGAAACTGACCGTCAAGGTCGAGGCCTCGCGCGACGGCTACACCAGCTGGCAGGCCCAGCAAATCGACATCCCCGAGTGCCGTGGCTACGGCATGTTCTACGGGGCAACCTACGGAGAATGAGATGGCTGCACTGATTGGCCCGAACCTGGGCGTGAATTACGGGTGGACCGCCCGCGAATCGGGCTGGAACGCGGGGATGGATGCCAACCTGAAACTGCTCGATGCCGTGCTGCAGTTGTCGGTGAAGTCACGTGTGCAAGGCACACCACCGGCAACGCCCGCCAACGGCGACCGCTACATCGTGGCGGCGAGTCCTACCGGTGCCTGGACCGGAAAAGCCGGCCAGATCGCCGTGCGCATCGAGGCCGGGTGGTCTTTCTTCGTGCCGAAGATCGGCTGGACCTGCTTCATCGAGGACGAGAGTGTGCTCTCAGCCTACAAAGCCACTGGCTGGAGCACCGGCGTCGCCATCTGATCATTACCTTCGCCACCCCCTGAAACCCGCCCACGAGGCGGGTTTCGCATTTCTGGAGACCACCCATGACTGAATCTGACAGCAAACCAGCGCTCGTCGAGAACATGCTCCTGCTGCGCAAGGAGGACTTCGACGATCTGCTCGACCGTGCCGCCGAACGTGGAGCCGAGCGCGTACTCGCCCATCTTGGGTTGGAGAACGGCAGTGCCGCGAAGGACATCCGCGAACTGCGCGACCTGCTGGAAGCGTGGCGCGATGCGCGCCGCACCGCATGGCAGACCACCATCAAGGTCGTGACCACCGGCATCCTGGCCGCGCTGCTGGTGGGGGCCGCCATCAAGTTGAAGCTGATGGGAGGCGTCCAATGACCGCCAAGCCGAAGATCTGCCTTCTAGACGACTGGCGGCGCGTGCTGCGACGCGCCTGGAGCATCCGCTTGTCGCTGCTGGCCGCTGCCTTCACAGCGGCGGAAGTCGTGGTGCCGCTGTTCGGGGATGTGCTGCCACGTGGTGCGTTCGTGCTGTTGGCCTTTGCCGCCAGCATCGGCGCAACCGTTGCTCGCATCGTGGCCCAGCCGGAGATGCACCGATGACCCGCCCACCATCGCCGGTGATGCGCAGAACGGTGGCCGGCCTGACGCTGTCCGCCGCAGCCCTAGTCGGCATCGTGCTGCACGAGGGGTACACCGACCGTGCAGTGATCCCCGTCAAGGGCGATGTGCCGACCATTGGTTTCGGTACCACCACCGGAGTGAAGCTGGGCGACACCACTACGCCGCCGAAAGCGCTGGCTCGGGCGCTCACCGACGTGCAGCAGTTCGAGGGTGCACTGAAGCAATGCGTCACCGTGCCCCTGGCCCAGCACGAGTACGACGCGCTGGTGAGCTTTTCCTACAACGTCGGCAGCCGCGCGTTCTGCCAGTCCACGCTGGTCAGAAAACTCAACGCCGAGGACTACGCGGGAGCCTGTGCCGAGCTGCTGCGTTGGCGCTTCTTCCAGGGCAAGGACTGCTCGCTGCCTGCCAACGCGCGGCTATGCGGCGGGCTGGCTACACGGAGAGAAGCCGAATACCGGCAGTGCATCGGGGAGGCGTCGTGAGCGTGATTCCGTGGCCATACCGGCTGCTGGCCCTGGCGGTGCTCGGCGTCGCCCTGGTCGGGTTCGGCTGGATCAAGGGTGCGAGCCACGTTCGAGCGCAATGGGATGCCGCCATCCAGCAACAAGCCCTACAGACCGCCGCCGCCCGCGAGCGGCACGCACAAGCCACCGTCAAGGTCGTCACCCAGTACATCGACCGCGTCCGCGTCGTCCGCGAGAAGGGCGACACCATCTTCAAGAAGGTTCCCGTCTATGTGCCCGTTCAAGCCGATGCTGTTTGCACAATCAACCGTGGCTTTGTGCGCCTGCACGACGCTGCCGTCGCCGGTGAGCTGCCCGAGCCCGCCCGAGATGCTGATGCGGCCGCCGCAGGCATTGCGCTCTCTACCGTCGCCGGAACCGTCGCCGCCAACTACCAGACCTGCCACGAGAATGCCGAGCAACTGAGGGCGTTGCAGGCGTGGGTCAGGGATGTGCAAACGACTACGGAGTGACCTGACTGTGGTCAATGCGCAGTAACCATTCAACCTGACGTCGAGCAGAGGCAATCACTTGACTGAAGATTCGAGCGTCGACATTCGGCTCGCGATTTTCTTTCCGCGGAAAATCAGACGACAGACGCCCCCCAATCAAAAGCACATGTATCGGCGAGGTGATATGCTTGGCGAAGTCGTGCCGGTACTCGATGGCTTGCTTATAGTCATCGTAATTTAAGCTGTGATCGGGCCGTTTGAATTCGATCAACAGATACTCGTCGTTGAGATTCTGGTTCAGCAGCAAGTCCGGGCGTTTGTCAGCATTTTTCCCCTTGTATGTCGTGTTGAGGACATCTTCAATCTGCCTCTTCAACGTGATGTTTGAGCTGAAGAGTGAATACTCTGGACCGAACACCCACAGACTCAACTCCAGCGATTTGTGCATCGCAGCTTCGGTCGTGGCGGGATCGCGAGCTAATGCTTCCAGTTGGTCAAGAAACTCCTGCCGCGCAGCTGCTTGGGCGACAAGAAAGGCCATTTCAGCTAGCCCGAAATTGTTCAAGCGATCCGCAATTGTCGCCACTTCACCCTGTGATGCATCGGCTATGTGTTCCAGCAAGATGCGGTAGTCGGATCGCTCCAATGCATCCAGCAACACGCCGACGATGGGTTCAACCTTGCTTGGCGGCTCATCGTAATAACGTTCCAGAATTTTCTTGATCGATTTGTCGGCGAAACTCCGCTTGTGTTCTGGCAGGCTTGCCAAGCGTTGCTGAATGGTCTTCTGCATTCGCGCTTGCGCGAGCTGGAGTTCCATCCCGTACTTTTCTTTCGCCGCCGAAATGAGGATCGGCTGAACGAAGGCTTCTACTGCTTTCAGTTTTTCGCTGTTCTCTACCAGTGAATCCCATCCGGCGGTGACGTGGTCAAGCAGCCCGTCTGCATCCACTTCACCGTACATCTTCTTCAACAGCTTCGGTGGAAAATACTCGTGTGCTTCCAGGCCGAAGAAGCTGGGCGAGCCGACCGCTTTGCCACCAACGCGCAGTGTGATTCCGGGCTGGCGTAAGCCCGCTTTTCCGTCGAAGATCGATAGTCGCAGTTTGACGTCGCCAACGTCAGGCAGTGTCGTCTGGTGTTCCGAGTAGCTACCTTGGACGTCATCGACATCAAGTCGCTTACCATCGACGAACACGGCAAAGTCGTCATGCCTCCCGTAGTCCTGAAGTAGTACTTGCCGCAGGCGATTAGCGTCGGGATAAGTCAATCCCTGATGCAATTCGCTCAACGTGATGACCGTGCCGTGGTCGGTCGGATCACAGTCTTCGCTGTGAAGAGCTATGTCGAGATGTTCGATATCCTCCACCTTGCCTATGGCATCCAGTCGCAGGGCGATACGGCACAGCTTCCCCCTCGTGCGCGTCTCCAAGGTCATCACTGACGCGGCCATGAATCCGGCAAACTTGCCGATCCCTTTGCGCCCTTTTACCTGACGATTCTTTCCCGCAGTCCGTTCCCCTCGCACTGAGCGGCGATCTTTGGCAATAGTGAGGTAGTGCCGCCGGAGCTCCTCTTCTGTCATTCCAGTGCCATCGTCCCGGATAACGATTGGCTCGCCACTCAGGGGTTTTGGCAGCAAGATGCTGACCTGATCCGCATCAGCATCCCAAGCGTTGTCCACCAATTCCTTCAGCGCACGCTCGGTTGATGTGTACTCCTGGCTCAGCAGCGTGGCGAGACGGGAATCGACTTGGAATCGAAGCTTGGCAGCGCTCATGGGGGCTCCTATAGCAACATCCGGAAATGTCGCTTGTCCGCATCGGATGACTTGAGGATTCGGTACTCCATCCCGCTGGCCACCGCGATTTGCTGGGCGAAGTCCTTCTTGGCCTGCACAACGGCGTCCTCGATCTGGTTGTCGGCCTTCACCTCGACGATGACGTACTTCAGGCTGCCATCCGGCTCTTCGCGCTGGAAGATGAAGTCGGGGTAGTAGCTGCGCACGGTGCGCGAATCGGGGTCGATGTACTGGATGAAGAAGTCTGACTGGCCGTGGGTCAGCATCCCGGTGAAGTAGATCTTCTTCACCCGCTGCTCGCGCAGCAGATCCCAGAACAGCCAGTTCTCCGAGCCAGAGTCGAAGCAGTAGGTGTCGAGGTGGAAGCTCTTGGCCCGCTCTTCGTCCTTGATCTGCGGGTCGTGCATCCGGACGATCTTGTCCTTCGCCGCCGACACCTCGTAGTAGCCGTTCGGGGGCATCTTGATCAGCTCGACCTCGTGTTCTTCGGTCTGTTGTGACTCGTCAAGGTCGTAGAGCTGGCGGAACAGGCGCGGGATGATCTCGTCGTAGAGCAGCTCGTTGAACTCATTGGTGATGGCCACGAGCTCGTCGGCACCTTCCTTGGTCGCGTCGAGTAGATCCTCGATCTCCAAAGGGCTGCGATTGAGATAGCGTGACACCTCGGCCACCAGCGATAGCCGCGAGAAGGTCCGCTTTTCCCGGCGCGCCGTCAGATCGAAGGTGCGACTTGCAGAAGCGCGCGCCGCGTCGGCGGCGGTCAGGCCGTCCTGCTGGGTTTCGATGAGGCGGTACTTCTCGACCAACTCCCCCCACTTCTGCGGGTCAGCGCGTTCGGGCATCAACGCTTGCCCGGTCACCAACTGCTTCTCGCGCATCTGGTACTGCTTGCGCACGCGCACCAGCTTGATCTTGACCGGCGGCTCGACCACGCGCACCTCGACGCGCTCTTTGTCCTTGCCGGTCTTCTGCAGCTCGTCCGCACTGATGCGGAAGTTCTGCTGCAGCTCGTCGTTCAGCGTGTTGAGGTTGTCGTCCGAGAGGAAGACGTGGCCGGTGTGCTGGGCCTGGCCGATGGCGCGCAGGCAGCGCATCGTGGCCTGCAGGACGAAGACCTTGGACTTGGGTTCGCGGAACAAGCCAACGCCGAACAGTGAGCGGCAGTTCCAGCCTTCGCGCCCCTTGTTGACCAGCAGGATGAACTGCTTTTCCGATCCTTCGGTGTCCAGGCGGTTGAACTCGCGGATGTCGTCGTTGGTGGTGAGCTTGTCGTCGCCCACGTTGACCAAGATGCGCGAGGTGGGGATGCCGTGCTTGAGGAGCACACGCTCCACAGCGGGTCGCAGTTCTCCGGTCAGCTCGTCGATGGTGGATGCGAAGAAGGCCAGCTTGGGCAGAAGCCCTTCCGGCCGCAGTCCTTCGGTTTCCTTGAGGAAGGTCTCGATGGCGATGTCGACAAACTCGTCGGTGCGGGTGTTGGCGTAGCCGTGCAGGGTCACCTTCTTGAGGAAACCCTTGTCGATGGCCTCCTTGAGGCCGTAGGCGTAGACCACCTCGGGCAACACCTCGCGCCCCACGTAGGGCGTGCCGGTGTAGTTGTAGCAGGCCACCACCCGCGTGCCCGCCGCGTTCAGGCTGGCGGCGAGGATGTCGATGGTGGTGCGCAGGCTGGTGTCGGTTTCCTTGGTGCCCAGGCCCATGTCCTTGGCCAGCGCCTTGCCGAAGGCGTGGTGCGCCTCGTCCACGTAGATACCCAGCTGCTCCAAGCGACGCAGTTTCTCAAAGCGCTGGTTAGTGGTCAGCTCGCCTTCCTCTTCCGGCTGGTCGAAGTTGTAGAGGTCGGCGGCTTCGGCATAGACACCGGTGGCGGCCAGGGTTTCGCCGGTCGCGCCGAACAGCTTGTCGACGGAGGTCTTTTCCTTGCGCTGGCGCTTGAGGATGATCTTCTGCGTGTTGGAGACGATGATGTTGAAGCGCGAGCGATCCAGCGTGTCGAGTGAGGTGCCCGCCTCCTCGAGGTAGTGGAAGCGCAGGTGGGTGGTGAGGAAGTTGACGTACTCCGGCGGCACCACGCGGGTCAGGTCGAACGACTCGATCTCCTTCAGCGACTGCAGCACGGTCTTGTCCGGGGCGAACACCAGCGCGTTGTGGCAGTAGCGCGGATCTTTCTCGAACTTGTTGCCCAGCAGGAACTCGTAGAAGATGCAGGTGGCCATGAGGATGGTTTTGCCCGTCCCCATCGTCAGCGCGAAGATGTAGTTCGGGTAGGCGCGCGAGTTCTTGCGCATCTTCTCGAACAGCCGCTTGTACGAATCCAGTTCCAGCTCGTCCGTTTCGCCGAACTGGAACATCTCCTGACCGGCGGTGCCGAGGAAGGAGCCGAACTTGCGGCCCTCGAACTTGCCGCTGCGCTCGTACCACGCCTTGAAGATCTCCTCGACCTTGGCGTTGTCGAGGAACTCCTTGAGAAAAACGTAGGTTTCCAGCGCCTCGAACTGCGGCTGGCGCAGGAAGGCCTTGGGGTTCTTTTCCGGGTTGTTGAAGTCGAGGAACTTGCGCGTTAGCTCTTTGTAGTGCGAGCGGATCGCCCCCCGGTTGTCCTGGTGGAACTGCCACAGGAAGCGAAAGAAGGCGAAATCCAGCGACGCGCCGGACGAGCTGGCCTTGGCCGAGGTGGCTGTGCGTTTAGTCGCCATGGGCCACGCTCCCTTCCCAGGACTCCGACAGCAGGTCGGTGATCTTGACCCGGATGGTGCCTGCATCCTCCGGCACCTTGTACCTGCCCTTGACCATCTCGTTCTTGCCCGGAATGTCCACCACCGCCGGTTGCAGTACTGCGCCGTCGTAGTTCCAGTCGATCAGCACCGACTCGACCAGCTCCTTCCAGTCCTCCACCGACTCCTTCTGCAGAGAGAGCTTCTGCAGCAGGTTCATCGGGTAGAAGCGCTCGATGACCAGCTCGCCGTTCTTCACCACGACCTTGGCCTCGGAGTCGCGCTTGAACTCCAGATTGGCCTTGTCGCGCAGGATGTCCACCACCTCGACGTCGATCTTGAAGGGCTTGGCGGCCAGCTCCAGCTGCGCGGCCAAGTCCGGCTCATGGCCCATGCAGACGAGGGTGATCTTCTCGACGGGCCGGTTCGGGCTCTCGTTTTGCTTGCGCTCCCAGGCCTTGTAGTCGAAGCCCGCGATCAGCTCGTTCAGGTCGGCGCGCGTGGCGATGCGGTTGACCGGCATGATCTTGATCATGCGCCCGTCCTTCTCGCCGTCGAACACGGTGCTGAACTCCAGCTTCTGTACCTCCAGCGCCTCCAGCAGGAGCTCCTTGGCCTGCACCGGGTTGCGGAAGATGTCGTAGTGGTTGACGTTGTAGACCTCGAAGCCGGTGTAGTACTTGGTGTCGGGGTTGAGCGGCTTCTGGCGCAATTCCTCGGCCACCTTGATCAGCCGCTTGGTGGTCGTCTGGATCGCGCCGAGGTTGATGTCTGCGCCGATGAAGCGGCGACCGAGCTTCATGGCAACTGCCTGAGTTGTGCCTGAGCCCATAAAGCAGTCGAATACAAGCTGACCAGGATTCGAACACGTGCGGACAATTCGCTCTAGAAGCTCCTCGGGCTTTTGTGTCGGGTATCCGGTCCGCTCTGCACCAACGCCCGCGATAATTGAAATATCCCATACGTCTCGCATGGGCATCCCTTTGGTGTCTTCCTCCGATGTAATCTTCCTCGTACCGCTCTCGGCGTCGAGTATTTGGGTCTTGCCGCCGAATCGCTTCATGTAGCTCTCAGATGCTTCTTCGTACTCTTTGTTGAAGACCCGGTTACTGTCCTTCTTTTTGGCGTACCAAAATAGGTTGTCATGCATCTGTTGAAAGTTTTTCGAGTTGCTTGGCCAGCGACGATAGCTCCAGATGATTTCGTTAATGAAGTTCTTGTCGCCAAACAGTTCGTCCAATATGCACCGAATATGATGTCCCTTTGTTGAATCGCAGTGCAGAATGATCGTCCCATCTTCCGACAGCAACTCCCTGATTAAGGCAAGCCGTTCGTAGATGAATTGGAGAAACTCATCGTTCGTCCAAATATCTGAGTACTGCTTTTCCTCGATAGCACTCGAATCCCCGGCATATTTCTGCCCCTTAACCTTAATTTTGAGCTTGTAATCAGCCTTGGAATCAAAAGGTGGGTCGATGTAAACAAGGTCAACCTTCCCCCTGAACTGCTTCAGCAAGTGACTCATCACCTGCAGGTTGTCACCCCAGAAGATCTTGTTGCGCCAGCCGTCCACCTCTTCGCCGTGGATTTCCTTCAGCTGCGCGGGGTAGTACTGCGTCGAGGTGAACGGGCGCTTGCCGCGCCAGTTGAGCATCGGGTAGCCCTTGATTGGCTCGAACTCGTATTTCTCGACGTGGGTGGTGCCACCATCGGGCGTGGCCAGTTGCAGGGACTCCTGCGCAGGGGTGTTCTTGCTCATTGGTCGTTTTTCCTGAATTTCCAGTTCTTGTTGTCGCAGTAGGCGCGCATGTCGCAGCTCTGGCACAGCTTGGCCGGGCGTGCGGCCATGCGATAGTCCTGCCGCTCGATGCGCGCCACGATGTCGTCGAACCGCGCGATGGTTTTGCCGATGGCGCGGTCGTCCTTGGTGAAGGAGACGTAAGGGTTGCCGCCGTCCTCACCGGTGTAGTACAGATGCATCCGGCTGACCTTCTGGCCGGTGCGCTCTTCCACCAGGTGGGCGTACACCTCCAGCTGGTGCTGATACTGGCGCAGCCGCTCCCGGTCCTTCTCCATGTCGGGCTTCTTCTCCGACTTGAAGTCGATGATCTCGACCGTGTCGTTCTCGCCCCGGATCAGGTCGACGCTGCCCTTGAGGATGTACTGATCCTTGACCAGCGATATCTCGACCTCGGCCTCTTTGATGCGGTCCCAGTTGCCGTTCTCGCGCTCGTAGTAGCGCAGCACGTGCAGCAGCGCCGCCTGCTGTGAGGAGGGCGCGAGGTAGACGCGCTCTTTCTTGGAAAGCATCGCGTAGTTGGCCGAGAACCAGCCCCGGATGGCGTCCAGGGTGATGGTGTGCTCTTCGCCGCGCAGGACGGTCTTGTGGATGTCCTCGATGGTCTGGTGCACCAGAGTACCGAAGAGCATCGGGCTCTCGCGGATGGGCGCGAACTCCAGATCCTTGAAGAAGCGGTACTGCTCGGCGCAGTTCTCGAACACGGTGATGTGCGAGGTGAACGAGTACTCGCGCTTGAGGTTGATCTGCTTGACGGCCTCGAAGGTCAGCGCCGACAGATCGATGTCGCGCCAGCTGGGCAGCTCGTAGAACAAGCGCTCGAAATACTTCGAGGGCGACTTGCCCAGGCCACGGCCATTGCGCTCCTGCGCGGCCAGCACCAGCAGGTTCTGGGCGCGGGAGAAGGCAGTATAGAAAAGCCGCCGGAAATCGAAGTGCTTGATGTGCTCCAGCGGCTCGAAGCGGGGTTTCGACAAGTACCCGCCATCTTCCAGCAGCTCGTCGAGCGCGGTGTGCTGCTTGCGCGGCACCGCCTCCAGCGAGCCGCACACCACCACCGGGAACTCCAGCCCTTTGGACTGGTGGATGGTCAGGAACGAGACGCAGCCCTTGGGCGCGTACTCAGCCTCATCCTCGTATTCGCCGATGCCGCCCTCGTAGAGGAAGCGCAGGAACTGGTTGAACAGGTCACGGAGGTTCTTTTTCAGGAAGTCCGGGTTCAGCACGCTGACGAAATGCAGGTACTCGAACTTGGTGAGCAGCTTGGAGAAGGTGCCGAGGTTACGCGCCGCGCGGCCCTTGTCCACGCCCTGCGTCGCCTCTTCGGTGAGGAAGCGCGAGAACAGCGGGAACTGCAGCAGTTGGTAGAACAGGCCGGAGAAGGCGTAGTCGGTGTTCTGCGCAAGCACTGCGTGGCGCTTGGCCAGCGGGCGCGCCCAATCCAGCAGGGGCTTGTTTTCCGGCTTGCGCAGCTCGTCGGTGAAGGGCTTGAAGCACTGGTGGTCGTAGTAGTCCCAGATGTCCAGATGCACGCCGTCGGCCCACGCCCGCACCTTGGAGAATTGCGGGAACAGGAAAATCAGCGCGCCGATCATCAGGCGGATCTCCTCCCGCTCGAAAAACATGTTCGAGCGGGGCGAGAACACGGGCACGCCCTGCGCTTCGAGGAAGCGCGCCAGCGCCACCACCTTGTCATTCTTGACGGAGCGGAAGAGGAAGGCTACCTGGTTCCAGTCCGCGAGCTGACCGGATGCCTTCAACCCATTGAGGAAGGCCAGCACCTCCGCGTGCCAGTTGGTGGTGTCGTCCTTGTCGTCACTGGCCGCCAACCGCACCACCGTCGGCACGTCGGGGAAGACGTCGTCGCGTGGGACGATCTGCTTGGCGAAACGGAAGACGCGCGTTCCGTCGTCCCAGGTTTGTTCGCGCATCCACTCGTTGTAAAAGCGGATGATGTCCGGGTGCGAGCGATAGTTGACGGTCAACTTGACCTGCTTGCACTGGCCGTCGTCGAACAGCGCGGGGAACTCCAAGATGTTGCGGATGGTGGCCCCGCGAAAGCGATACAAGCCCTGGTCGTCGTCACCCACCACGCAGAGATTGCAGCGCTCGCCGGCGAGCAGGAGGAGGATGCGCTCCTGGATGGTGTTGGTGTCCTGATACTCGTCCACCATCAGGTAGGTGAGCTTGTCGCGCAGCTGCGCCAACACCTCGGGGCGCTTTTCCAGCAGTTGCAGCGCCTCGTACTGGATGCCGGAGAAGTCCAGTGAGTTGTGCTCATGAAGCAGCTCTTGGTACTTCACAAAGCAGGTGGCCAGGGCACGGATTTCAGGCTCGGGGGCAGCCGCTAGCGTGGAGGCATCGAGCGCCTCCTCGCTGACCTTGTTGAGCCACTTGAGCAGGTTCTCCGACTGCGCCCAGCGCCCCGTCTGGTCATCACCCATGACGAGCTGAGCGTCTGGCAGTTCACGGAAGTCCTTGATGTGCTGGTAGAGAAAGTATTGCTGGTCGAACTGGTCGAACAGCGTGAAGCTGCGCTTGAGCCTGGTGAACTCGCGGAAGTCCTCCAGCAGCCGCAGGCAGATGGAGTGGAAGGTACCCAGGTACATCTCGTTCAAGTTGAACTTGATGCCGAGCTCGCTGAGACGGTTGGAGATGCGCGTGGTCAGCTCACGCGCGGCCTTGTCGGTGAATGTGACGACAAACAGCGACTCGGGCGCGACGCCTTTGTGGGTGATGAGGTAGACGATGCGCTCGACCAGCGTGAAGGTCTTGCCCGACCCTGGGCCCGCGATGATGAGCACCGGCCCCTCGGTGGCCAGAATGGCTTCCAGCTGCTGGGGGTTGGCCTTGGACTGGAGGGGGGTGGCGCTGGATGTCATTCCGCCCCCTCGCCGTCATCCACCATCGCCTTGACGATGCGGCTGGCGATCCACTGGTCCAGATCGCGGCGGCGGAAGCGCCACGTGCCACCCAGCTTGAAGGCGGGGAGCTTGCCGCTGGCGGCCAGTCGATAGACCGTGCGCTTGCCAGCCTTGAGGTAGGCAGCTACCTCGTCAATCGTGAGGATTTCATCCGGCTGGTCGCTCATCGGCTTTCCCGTGTCATCTGTGCTGTGCTTGGTTTACGGCCATGTCTCGTCATAATATTCCACAAATGTGCAAACTTGGGCAAACCTGGCATCAAACAGGTTCCATGACACGGAGAGGGAGCGGCAGTGGCGTCCAACTACGAGGCAATTTGTAAGGAGAACCGGGAAAGCTACGGCACCAAGGGCGCCCAGAAATCCGGCAGCCTAGCCGCGGGGCTGTATGACGACCGCACGCACTTCATCTTCGAACTGCTGCAAAACGCGGAGGACGCGCTCGGCCGGCGTGGCGAGTGGCACGGATCACGCAAGGTTTCGTTCACCCTGAGCGCGACTCGCCTGACGCTCTCGCACTTCGGCAAGCCTTTTGATGAGGCCGATGTCCGCAGCGTCTGCGACATCGCCGAGAGCACCAAAAACGAGTCCTCCATTGGCCGCTTCGGCCTTGGCTTCAAGTCCGTCTACACCGTCACCGATCTCCCGGAGATCCACTCCGGCGATGAGGACTTCGCCATTGAGAACTACGTCTTCCCCAAGCGGCTGGAACGCTCCGCACGCGCCCCGGATGAGACGCAGATCATCCTGCCCCTGAAACCGCAGGACACGACGGCGGCGCAGGAGATCACGGCAGGGTTCCGACACTTGGGCCCGGGCGCGCTGCTGTTCCTGCGTCACATCGACGAAATCAACTGGAGCGTCGAGGATGGCCCCTCCGGCTTCTACCTGCGCAACACCCCCGAAACGCTGGGGCCCAACGTGCAGCGCGTCACGGTGATCGGCCAAGAGAGTGGGCAGCCCGAGGTCGATCAGAACTGGCTGGTATTCCGCCGCGACGTGTTTTCTGCTGAGGGAAAAAAGGTCGGGCGGGTTGAGATCGCCTTTTCGGTGGTCGCGGTCAAGGACGCCCCGGGGCGCTGGGCCGTACAGCCGCTGGCCAGGTCGCCGCTGGTGGTGTTCTTCCCGACCGTGGTCGAGAGCCACCTTGGTTTTCTCGTGCAGGGGCCCTACCGCACCACGCCCAGCCGCGACAACATCCCTCCCGGCGATCCGTGGAACCAGCATCTGGTCAAGGAAACATCGAGCCTGCTGGTGGAAGCACTGCGCTGGATGCGGGACGAGGCGATGCTGGATATCTCGGTGCTGCGCTGCCTGCCGCTTGACCGCGAAAAGTTCCCGAAGGATTCGCGGTTCGCGCCGATGTTCGATGCCGTCAGGCAGTCCTTTCAGGAGGAGCCGCTGCTTCCGGCTTTCGACGGCAAGTACGTCGCCGCCTACCAGGCCAAGCTGGCGCGCACGCAAGAGCTGCGCGAGCTGTTCAGCCCGGAGCAGCTTGCAGCGCTGTTCGGATCGGAAGTTGCCGCATGGCTGTCTGACGACATCACCGAGGTTAAGACGCCTGAGATCCGAAAGTATCTGATGCGCGAGCTCGATATCGACGAGATCAGGCCAGAGAGGATCATGCCCCACTTGAGCACGGCTTTTCTTCAAGCGCAGCCTGACGAGTGGATATCACGGCTGTACGAGTTCTTGAATAGCCAAGGGAGGGCTGTACGTGCTCACCTCGACACCATCCCGCTCATCCGTCTGGAGGACGGCTCGCACGTTGTCGCCCGCGAAAACGGGAAAGCCAAGGCCTTTCTTCCCAGCGCCATCGCCACCAGCTTTCCGACCGTTCGCCGCGCGGTATGTACGACGCCCGAGGTACGCCTGTTCCTGAGCTCGCTGGGCATCACCGAACCCGACCCGGTAGACGATGTGATCTGGAACATCCTGCCGAAGTACCAGCAGGCAGAGGTGGACGTGGACGACGATGTCTACGCAGCCGACATCGAGCGCATCCGCACCGCCTTCAGTACCGACTCAACCGCGCAGAAAGAAAAGCTGCGGTCAGCCCTGCGCGATACCACCTTTGTGAAGGTGGTCGACACCGGCGATGGCAAAGCGCGCGTCGCCAAGCCCGGCGAGGCCTACATCGCAACTGAGCGCCTGCAACAACTCTTCGCAGGCGTACCCAACATCTTGATCGTCGACAACGAGTACGATTGCCTGCGCGGTGACGAGATCCGTGACCTGCTAGTGTCGTGCGGGGCAAGCCGCTACCTCATTCCGGAAGCAGTACCGTCGAGTCTGGGGCATTCGGAGAAAGAGCGAATCCGCAGAGAAGCTGGTCTTGAGCGCGCAAGCTGGGAAAACCCGCCAGAAGATTTCACCCTTCGCGGCCTGACAGCGCTGCTGGAGTTCTTACGCACACTAAAACCCGCGGAGGCAGCAGCCAGGGCGAAGGTGCTGTGGGAAGCACTGACCGATCTTGAAACGCGCAACACTGCCGCGTTCTACGGTTCGTATAGATGGGGCTATTCCCACGAGACAAAGACCGCCCGATTCGACGCTGCCTTCGTCCGCACGCTCAATCAGGTCGCCTGGGTGCCGAATGCCGACGGCGAACTCGTGCCTCCTGGGCTCGTCGTGTTCGACACCCTCGGCTGGAAGCCAAACCCGTTCCTGCAGACCAGGATCGCCTTCAAGCCGCCAATCATCGACCAGCTTGCTAAAGAGGCAGGCATTGATCCGGCGATTCTCGATCTGCTACGAAGAGACCCCGCTATCGTCGCCGAGCTGACGTCCCGACTGAGCGCAAGCCCAGCGCTACAGACTGAGCCATCGGCAGCGCCCGAACCGAAGACCGGCGAGCCGTCCGATGGCGACGTGTACGACGGTGCGAAAGATCTGTATGGCGACCTGCCGGATATTCCGTCCGGCACTCCTGATCCGGACGGCGGTGATGACGTGGGCACGGGTGCGGGACGTGGCGGCCAAGACCGCTCTGGCACCGGGACTTCGCGCGGCGGTGGCCAGGGCAATGGAGGCGCGAACAGCGGCTCAGGTGGCCACGGCAGTTCGGGTGACAAGGGCAGTGGCAGCGAGAAAGGCGGCGGTCAAGGAAAGAGGACGCCAGACCACGCGGTGGGGCGGCCATTCATTTCCTACGTCGGCACGCATCCCGATGATGAGGGCCCCGATCCCGATGGCCTCGATCAGGCTGAACGGATGCAGATCGAGGCACATGCAATCGACCTGATCATTGGCCTTGAGCCAGCGCTGCGCCGTACCCCGGAAGGCAATCCAGGCTTTGACCTCTTCGAGGTCGACAGTGATGGCAGGCAAACCCGATGGGTCGAAGTGAAGTCCATGACTGGCACTTTGGAAGATCGTCCGGTGGGGCTGTCACACACGCAATTCGAGTTCGCACGCGAAAAGGGCGATGCGTACTGGTTGTACGTGGTCGAGCACGCGACCGATCCGGCAAAAGCGCGCGTGCTCAGAATCCAGAATCCCGTCGGTCACGCTCGCACATTCACGTTCGATCGTGGCTGGAGCGAGATTGCTCGAACTGACCCGCCCTGTTGATGAACAACTTGGTCAAATCGTCGAATCCGCGCCCTCAAGGCCAAAGCATTGTTATCTGGTTCTGAAAGCGGACGCGGGTTCAGTTCCGTGTTCCGCCACCAATACCCAAAATCCCAACCCTCATCGGTTGGGATTTTTTTTGGCTCATCGAGCATTACCGGGGAATGCGGCACGGATTTCCAGGAAGCAGTATTCGCGGACGTATCCATAGGCCAAGCACTCGACCCGGACGAGTCCGACTCACGCACCAAGGCTGGCTGGCCTTGTCCAGGGTCTGGACCGTGAGCCACCCCAGATCGAAGAACCTCGCCACCGCTTGCACATTGCTCGATCGCGGCAACTGGCCGCAAGCCTGTGCCCGGCGCGCTCCGCGGCTGGCGATGTCGATCACGAAACGGTACTTCACGCCGCCTTTGAGCATGCGCTCGTAGGCCTGGTTGACCTCGTCGGCGTGGGTCATCTCGATGCCGGCCACGATGCCGCGTTCGGCGCATAAGTCGAGCATTTCCTGGGTTTCGGGGATGCCGCCGATCATGCAACCAGCAAGGCTGCGGCGTTTCATGATGGGCTGAACACCTGGGGCGACGGATGCGGCGTGGCGGGCGCGCCTGCCAGCGGCCATGGCGCCATCGCGCTTGAGCAGCGCGAAATAGGGATCGAGATCGTGCGGCGCGGCGACGATGTTGAGGATGCAATCCAGGCTCCGGACACGGGCCGCCATCTCGTCCGCATGACGGGAGATGGCGACTTCGTGCGCGCCCATGGCGCGGGCCAGCTTGATGCCCATGTGTCCCAGGCCGCCGGTCCCCACCACGCCCACTTTGTGGCCAGGGCCGACGTTCCAGTGGCGCAAGGGCGAATAGGTCGTGATGCCAGCGCACAGCAGGGGCGCGGCGGCGGCGAGCTGCGCCTCGGAATGGCGGATGCGCGGCACGTAGCGCTTCGCGCACCACGATCCTGCGAGTAGCCGCCCAGCGTACACAGGGATACAGGGTGCCTGCCCATTCCCGGCGGCCCCGGCATCCCGTTCCCAAGGCCCCCAAGAACCTCACCGCGCACAACGGCATCAACTAGAGAATGCCGAGGCCGAGAGGACTGTCCGTGTGGAGTTTCGCGCGCCGCGGCCGGCAGGTGAACGTGCAGGTCGACGGACAGCGCATCTTCAACACTGCACCGCCGCAGGTGGACGCGGCCCTGGCGGGCCTGGGCATCACGCTGCTGCCGGAAGACGAACTGGCGGAGCGCCTCGAGTTGGTCCGGCTCGTGCGCGCGCTGACGGACTGGTGCCCGAAATTCACGGGCTATCACCTCTATCCGAGCCGGCGGCAGCCTTCTCCCGCCTTTTCGCTCGTGGTGCGGGCCTTGCGGACCGCGGCGCCCGACGCGCCGGGGGTCAGGGCTGGGCGGAGGACGCGGCGGGGGCCGCTGCGCCGAGCTGCCGGAAGACGGCGCAGCCGGCATCTGCGTGGACGGCGGCTTCGCGGCCTCGCTGTCCGGGGCGGCCTGGCCGGGCTTGCCCGCGCCGCCGTCCGCCGGCGACGCGGCGGCCGGCGAGGACTGGGCCGAAGGCGCGCCCGGCGCTTGGCGGGCGCGGGCTGCGCGCCCTGCCCCGGCTTGGCCGCGCGCCGGCCGGCTGCGGATCTGCGCGGGCGTGGTGCCCGACTCGATCGCGGCCTGCGCGGACGCCAGGTTCTGCGCCACCTGCTCGAAGAACCCGTCGTAGAACGCGCCGCGCGAGATGGTTTCGCTGGAGGTCTTGACCAGCGAATCGTCGCTGGCGCCCACTGGCATGGATACCGCGCCCAGCACGCTCAGGCCCACGCTGGCCGAATTGCTGGACTTCTTTATCGTGTACAGCTCGCGCAGCGCACTGGCGTAGACGACCGAGTCGCCGTTGCCGCTGGGCGCACAGTCCACGTTGAACAGGATCTGCGCATGCTGATTGCCGTTTTCCTTGTCCTGGTAGTTCTTGTGTCCGCTGACCCGGTTGGGCTCGGCCTTGTCGATGATGTACCCCTGCCCCAGCAGCGAACGCCGCCCGGCTTCGCAGGCCGCCTGGCTGGAGCCGGGGAAATTGCGGGAATAGGTGTTCCCCTGGGTGAAGGAATCGCGCTCGTCTATGGTCGGCGTGGCCGTGCAGGCCGCCAGCAGCGCGACGGCGCCGAGCAGGCCGGCGCGCGCCACGGGCAGCGCATGCCGGGAGGTGAGAAATCGGATAGGCGTGAAACGCATGGGGCGCGCCCCTGGCAATGACGAGCGTCCATTATTTCCCATTGCCGGGGCCGGGGCCTGAATCCAAGCGTATACAGGTCGCTATGTTTGTTACGGCGCGCCGCGCCGCCGCTGTCGTCCTGAAACGCTTTGTGGCGGCGTAAACGGATATGACGGCCGTGCGCCGCTGAATCCGGGCTGAAACGCCCCGTCGCCCCTCATGCCCGCCGCCCCCCGCGCTCGCCTGCCCCTGCCTGGCGCCGGCCACGAGCAGTCCGAGCGCCATCCNCCCGCGCGGCAAGCCGGCGCAGCGGCCGGGCCTTCCGGAGAAGACGACAGCGGCGCCCGGCCGGAGGTATAACGGCATTGTCGGCCTGCCCGCGCGGGCCGCGATTCATGACGACGGGAGCGCGTGCCATGAGCGCAGACCCCTACAACCTCCAGCGCTTTGCCGATGCCCAGGACCGGGTCTACGACGATGTCCTGGCCGAACTGGCCCAAGGCCGCAAGACCAGCCACTGGATGTGGTTCGTCTTTCCGCAGCTCCAGGGCCTGGGGCACAGCGCCACGGCCCGCTACTACGGCATCGCCTCGCGCGAGGAGGCGGCCGCCTACCTCGGGCATCCCGTGCTCGGCCCCCGGCTGCGCGAATGCGTGGACAGGCTGCTGGCCCTGGACGGCGCCGACCCCCACGCCATATTCGGCTCCCCCGACGACCTGAAACTGCGCTCGTGCCTGACGCTGTTCAGCGCCGTCGCCCCGGACGAGGCCCGGTTCGGCGAGGCGCTGCGGCGCTATTATCCCGAGGGCCCCGACGAGGCCACGCTGCGCCTGCTGCGGGCGTAGGCGGAAACGGAATCCGGGAATCGACCCATGGCGCGCACCGACACGAAAAACCTGTCGCGGTACTGGTGGGACAGGCACACCCCCGGCCTCAGCCTCATGTGCGCGGATTTCACCACGCAGGAGTATCCGCCGCACACGCACGACGGTTTCGTCATCGCCGTCACGGAAACGGGGGGCTCGGTCATCAAGAGCCGAGGCGTGGTGGAAGAGGCGCGTTCGTCGACCTTGTTCGTCTTCAATCCGGTCGAGGCGCACGCGGGATGGATGGGTTCCAGCGAGCGCTGGCGCTACCGTTCGTTCTATCTCACGCAGTCGGCGATCGACGCCGTGGCCCGGGGGCTGGGAATCGAGGACGTGCCGTATTTCACCCGCAACATGTTCGGCGACCGGGATCTGATCGACAGCTTCCTGACGCTGCACCGGGCGCTGGAAGACGGGCACGATCTTTTCCGCGAACGGGAGCTGCTGTTCTCCACGTTCGGGCAGCTTTACCGGCGCCACGGCAGCGGCGGCGGACGCATCGATCCGCCGCCGCGCGACCGGGCCCTGCTGCGCATCGTGACCGATTTCGTCAACGACCGTCACGCCCAGGATCTGCGCCTGGAAGACTTGAGCGCGGCCGCCGGGCTCACGCCGTTCCAGCTCATCGGACTGTTCAAGCGCTGCCTGGGCCTGACGCCCCATGCCTACCTGACCCAAGTCCGCCTGGGGCGGGCCTGCCGCTACCTGCGGCTCGGCATGCCGATCGCGCAGGTGGCGGCGGCCACCGGCTTCTATGACCAGAGCGCCCTGACGAAGCATTTCAAGCGGTGCTATGCGATCACGCCGCTGCAGTTCGCCCGGGCGGCGGCCGCGCGGGGTGCGGCGCATTGAGATAGCGTCACCTTTTCCGGCGTCTTTCGCGGCGCCCCTCTCGGCGCAATTTTTGCCAATACGCGGCGCCGGCCTTTGCCGATACTTCCCGGACACCGTATCGACATTCCAGGAAGCTCGCATGGCTCCACCGGCGTTCTATCACGCACATCCCGACATCCTCGTTCTCGAAACCCAGGTGGCGCACGCCAGGCCCGGCCGCGTCCTGCTGGCCGAATCGCCTTTCTACCCCGGCGGCGGCGGACAATTGCCCGACCGCGGCATGTTGCGGCACCGGGGCGGAGAGGTCGCCGTTGCCGGCTTCGAAGCCGACGGCGGGCGGATCTGGGCGTTGCTGGCGAACCCCGCGCTCGAACTGGCCGGCGCGGTGCGGGCGGAGGTCGATCCCGGCTTCCGGCAGATGATGCGCGAGCTGCACACCGGCACGCACATCCTCAACGCGTTCGTGTTCCAGGCCTTCGATGGCGCGCTGGTGACCGGCGTGCAGATGAACGAGGACGGCACGGCGCGCATGGACTTCGACGTGCCGCAGGCCGACAACGACCGCCTGCGGGCCCTGGAAGGCCCCATCAACGACGCCATCCGGCAGAACCTGCCTGTGCGGGACGTTTACGTGCCGCTGGAGACGGCGCGCGGCGAACACGGCCTGATCCGCTCCAAGTCGGCGGCCCCGCCGCCCACGGAAGACGGCGGCATACGCATCGTGGAAATCGCGGGCCTGGACCGCCAGGCCTGCGGCGGCACCCATCTGTCGGAAACCGGCGCGTCGCGCCCCGTTCGCATCCTCAAGATCGACAACAAAGGACGCCACAACCGCCGGGTGCGCATCGGGCTGGTGAACGGGTGAGCGCCGCGATGAACAGGAAAGAAACCGGAGCTGGCCGCGCCCGGCTGCATCGGGCCCTGGGGCTGCGCGCCGCCGTCGCGCTGGGTGTCGGCGGCACCATCGGCGGAGGCATATTCGTGCTGGTGGGGCACACGGCCGCGCTGGCTGGCCCGGCGGCCCTGCTGGCCTTCGCGCTGGCATTCCTCGCGTCGCTGCTGATCGCGCTGCCCTATGCGGAACTCGCCTGCCGCTATCCCGAATCCGGGGGCGGCTATGCCTTCGCACGCGAAGTGCTGGGGCGGCGATGGGGGTTCCTGATGGGCTGGGTGTTCTGGGGCGCCTATCTGTTCATCAGCGGCTACGTCACGCTGGGCTTCGGCGGCTACCTGGGATCGCTCACCGGGCTGCCGCCGGCATGGGGCGCCATCGCGCTGGTGGCGGCCTGCGTTGCCGTCAACGCGGCCGGAGTCAGGCTTTCGGGGCAGATGCAGGTGCTGGTGATCGGCGTGGCCCTGGCCGGGCTGCTGGGCTTCGCACTGGCCGGCCTGCCGTCCGTGCAGACGCATCGGTTCACGCCCTGGATGCCCAATGGGGCGTCCGGCATGCTCTCCGCCGCCCTCATCGCCTTCCTGGCCTTCGGCGGCTTCGACATGGTGGCGGCCGCGGGCGAAGAGATCGAGCGGCCGGAGAGAAACCTGCCGCTGGCCATTCTGCTCACGCTCGCCATCGTGCTGGTGGTGTACCTGCTGGTGGCGTTCGCGGCGCTGGGCACGCTGGATTGGCGCCTGCTCGGCGCGTCCGCCGCGCCCCTGGCCGATGCGGCCCAGGCGTTCATGGGAAGCATCGGCGGCCGCCTGGTGGCCGGCGTGGCCGTGCTGACGACCGCCGCCACCGCGAACGCGGTGCTGGTGGTGACGTCGCGCATCAGCTTTGCCATGGCGCGCGACGGGCTGCTGCCGGCGGGCCTGGCGCGGGTAAGCCCCCAGACCCAAGCGCCCTGGGCCGCCGTGCTGCTCAGCGGCGCCATGCTGGCGCTGGTGGCCTTGACGGGCACGCTGCGCATTTCCACCGCCATAGGCGGCTTCCTGTACGTCGTGCATTTCATTCCGCCGCTGCTGGCCCTGGCCAAGCTGCGCAAGAACGCCGGGCCCGCGCCCGCCTTCCGGATGCCCGCTCCCGCCATCCTGCTGCCGCTGGCTTTTCTCATGGCGCTGGTCCTGCTCGTTTCCAGCGGCCCGGTCGGCCTGGCGGGCGGCGCGGCATGGATGGCGCTCGGACTGCTCGTGGCCGGCGCCAGGCAGGGCAGCGAGCGCGGGGGCGCGGCATGAGGGGCGACGGGCGTTTCAGCCCGGATTCAGCGGCGCACGGCCGTCATATCCGTTTACGCCGCCACAAAGCGTTTCAGGACGACAGCGGCGGCGCGGCGCGCCGTAACAAACATAGCGACCTGTATACGCTTGGATTCAGGCCCCGGCCCCGGCAATGGGAAATAATGGACGCTCGTCATTGCCAGGGGCGCGCCCCATGCGTTTCACGCCTATCCGATTTCTCACCTCCCGGCATGCGCTGCCCGTGGCGCGCGCCGGCCTGCTCGGCGCCGTCGCGCTGCTGGCGGCCTGCACGGCCACGCCGACCATAGACGAGCGCGATTCCTTCACCCAGGGGAACACCTATTCCCGCAATTTCCCCGGCTCCAGCCAGGCGGCCTGCGAAGCCGGGCGGCGTTCGCTGCTGGGGCAGGGGTACATCATCGACAAGGCCGAGCCCAACCGGGTCAGCGGACACAAGAACTACCAGGACAAGGAAAACGGCAATCAGCATGCGCAGATCCTGTTCAACGTGGACTGTGCGCCCAGCGGCAACGGCGACTCGGTCGTCTACGCCAGTGCGCTGCGCGAGCTGTACACGATAAAGAAGTCCAGCAATTCGGCCAGCGTGGGCCTGAGCGTGCTGGGCGCGGTATCCATGCCAGTGGGCGCCAGCGACGATTCGCTGGTCAAGACCTCCAGCGAAACCATCTCGCGCGGCGCGTTCTACGACGGGTTCTTCGAGCAGGTGGCGCAGAACCTGGCGTCCGCGCAGGCCGCGATCGAGTCGGGCACCACGCCCGCGCAGAATCCGCAGCCGGCCGGCGCGGCGGCCAAGCCGGGG